>JAAYSA010000021.1 GCA_012518455.1 Erysipelotrichaceae bacterium
GATACTTCTTAGTTAGAACACCTTTCGTCCAACATTCGATAGCATTTTCGACAGTGCCTTGATCGTTTAATGGAGTATCACGAAGCTGAGCAATGGTTGTTAGGTCTAATTCTTCTGATGTATCTTCTGAACCATCGCTAACTGGGATTGTTGGGATGTCATCAGAAGGTGATGAATCAGATGTTGCAGGTGGTGTTTTTGTACAACCTACAAGAAACAAACCTAAAAGTGGTAGTAATATAAGTTTTTTCTTCATTATTTCCTCCTTTTATCTACTACAATTAGATTATAACACATACCAAAAAAAAAGTAATAATGAAAATGAGAAAGCATTTTATTTTATAAAATGGCAATGATATGAAAATATTTTATAAAGATTATAGTTTTATATTTATAAAATATAAATACGCGCACGTTCGCGCGCGCGCATGCGCGTATTTATTCGTGCGCGTCTATAAATATAACTATGCTAATTCTTCGATTTCGTCGATAATGAATTGAAGATTTTTTGTATTTCTAAATTCGTTAATTCCAAGATGACCAACTAGTGTTAAATTAGCGACACTATGAACATGTTCATAAGAAAAATTAAAGCCAACTATTTTAATGTTATTTGTAATATTTGTAATTATATGAAGGCCATTTTTTGTAAAAGTAAGTTTATTAGGATCAATACTTTCAATTTTAAAATAAGGTCTTTCAAAACCTTGACCGTAAGGTCCAAGAGCTTCATAAACTTCATAGTTTTCCCAAGTAAGATCAAAAATTGAGATTGGAATGGTCTTCTTTTTTTGTTCTATGAAGCGATATTCTTTTGCTAATGCAACAAAAGCATCACGAAATGCGGGAAGATCTTTTATATCAAGCGAACATCCTCCTGCACATTCATGTCCCCCGTAGGTAAGAAGATAGTCCTTTAATTGTGTAAAAGCTTTAACTATTGAAAAACCAGGTT
Source organism: Erysipelotrichaceae bacterium (assembly GCA_012518455.1). Classification (GTDB taxonomy): domain Bacteria; phylum Bacillota_I; class Bacilli_A; order RFN20; family CAG-826; genus JAAYSA01. The sequence continues at coordinate 956 of JAAYSA010000021.1, forward strand.
TACTTCTTGCGCTTCCTTTTAAAATGTTTGGTTTTTTACTATCGGGCGTAAAAACAATCGTTACCTTATCGTAACTATTTAAGTATCTAGCCGCTATTAAACCTATTAAACCTTCTTTTTCGTTAGTATTTGCAACAATTGCTGGAAGTGATAAATCGACATCAGGCGTTTTTAAGAAAGCATCGCTCATTGTCTTTTTTCTTGCTTCGTTTACATCTAAAATCCAAGCATAAATTTCATTAATTCTTGTTTTATTATCGGTTGTTAAGTATTCAACTAATACATTTATTTCTTCATTTTGGCACATTCGTCCAATGGCGTTTAGTTTTGGGGCGATACGCATCGCAATTATTTCTTCATCAACAAAATCGCCTTCTGCTAATTTAGCTAGAGCATAATAGTGATTTTCATTAATAAATTTTAGACCAAGTCGAACAATATCTCGATTATATAAAACTAAAGGCATCATATCGCTAATGGTAGCAATTGCTGCTAGAGTGGCTAAATATTCATCATTTTTTTCTAATAAAGCGACTGAAAGCATATAAGCAACATAGGCTCCGCAGGAAACAGTTTCACCATACTCACTAAAAAGCGGGTGCATAATTGCGTATGCATTAGGAACTTCTTTAATTACCTCATGATGATCGGTAATAATAACATCAATTCCTGCCTTATTTGCAACTTCTATTGCTTCATTTTGCGAAATACCGTTATCAACCGTAATAATTAGATTATAGTTTTGAGAGGCGTATTTATTAACTCGCTCAACTGTTAAACCATACCCATCCTTATAGCGAGACGGTAAATAAAAATCAACAGGATAACCAAGCATTATAAAAGTCTTTTTTAAAATTGAGGTCGCCATGATGCCATCACAATCATAGTCACCGTAGATAATTATTTTTTCGCCAATTGTAATGGCAAGTTTAATCCTATTAACGATTTTATCGATATCTTTAAATTTGGTGTATGAAGGTAGCAAACTAAAAGATGGAGCGATGCAAAGACGCTCATAATCATCTTTTGAAAGATTAAAATAGTTTAATAGTTTATCTAAAAAGGTCAAAATCTAAGTTAAAAAGGCTACATAAAGTAGCCTCAATTTATGTAATTAATCGTTAATTCCAATAAAGATTGCTTCTTCTGGTTCAGCACTCTTTTTACGGCTACTAGCTTTAACGCTTGCTCGATGTTTAGCACGTTTACTTTGCCATTTTGGTTTTGGAAGTTCAATTTTTGCAATTCGAGCATAAAGTTTAGAAAATGCAGTCAATGTTGGATTTAATAAGCGAGTTAAAACTACTGTAGCAATTAAAATACCTAGAAGAGCACTAGCGTAGACAAAAGCTGTCTTAAGTGGACCAATCCCAACAAAGTTAAGGAAAGTAAGTCCAAGTAAAACCATTAAAGCATAGTTTGGACTCATACTCATGGTAAGAGCACGTTCAGTAAGTTCTTCATTTGTAAAGTCACGGTACAGTGGATCATCATGAAGTTCTTTTTCACTTTGATAGACGCTAAGAGCATAAAGAGCACTTATTAGGGTTGCAACTAATACGCCAACAGCAGCCATAGGTGGAACTGTAATTCGCGTAACCATAAAGAATAATAGAGTTATTAGACTTGAACTAGCACCTAAAACAAAGAATGTGCTTGCTCTACTAATTCCGTGACGGAATAGCATATAAAGCGTTGTAACTCCTAAAGTAATTAGGGCAATTAAGCCAACACGATAAGTATTAGGAACAAGGTTAAGTTTAGTAACGGGGTTAACACTAACAAGTGCATCAGCATCAACTTCAGTTGCTAAGTTATAAAGCGCATCACTTAAGGTTGAGCCGGTATTGACATCACCGTTAAAATCGGTATAGCTAACAATTTCATCACCATTAAAGTGACCATTTAAATTATAGATATAGTAAACATATTCAAAGGTAATTTGGCTTTCACCAATTTCTTCTACTTTATCGTAGTCATGAGTTTCATAAAGTGGGGTATCACCTTCAAGTTTAATTTGTAATACTTTATCTTGGTATTTAATACGTTTTAAAATTTCATATGGTGATTTATCTTCACTTGAGGTAGATAAGTTACTATTTTTTTCAACACGGAAGTAAATTCTTGTTGTATCATGGGTTGATTTTGTTAATTCAAGTGGAGTTTTATTAATTCCTGCAAAAACACTAAGTAATACGATAGAAGCTAGAGAAAGTGCTCCTACAATACCACCAGTTAATTTTGCTTTTTTACTTGGTTTAGATTCAACGAAACGACCAAAATATGTTGGTTTTTCGTCTTTTCTAACATTAGGAACGAGTGTTGCGTTAATATTATAAATTTTATAGTTATCTTGCGTTGAGGTATTATTTGCAAGCAAATATAGCGTAACTGCGTTATGGAGTAAAACAGTAATCGCTGCAACTGGAGCACTAAACATGACCATGGTAGCAAAGCTAGTTAATGAGGCTCCGCCAAAGAAATAAGTAATAACGCCTAGAGCAAGAAAAACAACCATAGCATCAAGAGTTAGAAATGTTGATTTTTTAATAGCTTCGCCGTGAGCCTTTTTAAAGGTTCTTCCGCGATACACTTCTTGACGGAAACGGTGAAAATAAACAACGCTACTAAATAAAGCAAGACCACCAGCAAGAAGTAAGCCTATTAAAGCACCAGTTGAAAATTCAACCATGACTAAATTAAAGATAATTAGCGTACCAAAAACAGTTAATAAGAGTGAACTAATGGCACTTAAAGCAGGTAAGCGATACATAACAACTAAGACAATACTTAGTATGACAGTTGCAACAATTAGAGCAATAAAAGTTCTTGACATCGCAATATGTTCTCTTGCACCTAATGTAAGTAGGCTTTCGACAGTTGGCGGATAAATAGTATTAACACCAATACTTTCGATTTTATATGCAGTTTTACCAGCATTAAAAACGTTAACCATATAACGAGCAACATCGGTTGCTTCTTTAATTTCAGCAGTTGAATAACTACTTGTATCTTGTCTATCTTGTCTATCTGGATCATCTGGATCATGTGGAAGTTGAGAAGCTACTGCGATTTCAGTTTCTTCTTCATTCCACCACATTTGACGATAATCAAAGGATAGAAAAACCTTTTTCTTAGTTTCGTTATTTGATTCTCTTTCAGCATAAACATCTTTTTCAGGATCATAGTCACTCCAAACGACAATAATTGCATCTTCAACAATTTTATCACCATTTTCACCTTCATTAAGTGTTTGTTTTTCTTCTTGAATCTTTTGCGCGACTTGAACGATTTTCGTCTTAAACATTACAGGATCACTAAGAGGAATAACAATAAATGGGTGTGGTCCTCGATATTCAATTCGAGCCTTAACATCATTAAATATTTCATGGTCTTCTAAAATAGCATCAGTTTCGTCTTGAGCTGCAACGCGAACGGTAAAATTGGCATCATAGTTAAGAAGTGTACGCAAACGGCTATATTCAAGTTCAGTTTTTAGAGTTGCATTAACACGAACAATCGTATTTCCTTCCGTTGCTATTTGATATTCGGATACACCGAAAGTATCCATCCGCTCTTTCATCATCGCAGCGACTTCTTCAGCTGCACCTTCTTTTAGAGTTTCATCTCCTCCGTCTTCGGTTTCTTTATTACTAAGTTCATAAATAAATTCTCGTCCTGCAGCATATTCGAGGTTGGAATTCATTTCTCTAATTGGTTTTGCAATGTTTAGACCAACCCCAAGAATGAGGGTAGAGACGAGTGTAAGATAAGCAATTAATCGACGCATAGTATTCCTCCAATAATGTTTTAATAAATAAAACGACGAAATTATATCGCCTTAATAGAATACTATTAAGCAACTTGATTTTCAAGAAAATATAATTAAAAATTGAAAACTTTTAAAAATGACGAGTAAATCTCGTCATTTATTAGTAATATTTTACCTTTTATTTATACTTTTGGGTTATTTTCTATTTCTTCACTATTTAAGACAATTTCATTTGATTGTTTAGATTTTTGATGTTCTCTAATTTTTCTAGCGCTCAGTTTAAAAAGGAATTGAATGCCAAAGACAATTATTCCACCTAGACTAAATGCAAACATGTAAACAAGTGTATAGATAAAACCAGAAATTAATGGTAAATTTATTCGCTCCTGAAGCCAAAACCGAATATCACCTAAGATTGGCATATGTCTTGAACCCTGATAGGGGCTAATAAAGAATAAATCAACATTTCCTGGGCCAGTTTTATTTGGATCAATGAGATGGAAAAAGATATTTAGAACTTGTGCTCCTAGCATAAAACAAAATAATACAATTAAAGCACTAAGATAGTCTTTAATTTTTGTGCCCATACCTAAGTAGGTTGCAGTATAAACACCTGCGACAACCATTAGGCCGTGCCACATCATTGTATGTACACAAATTGAAATTTGTGAAGTGAAAACATCACCACCGACAATCATTACA
>JAAYSA010000022.1 GCA_012518455.1 Erysipelotrichaceae bacterium
CACGCGGCGTTGCTCGGTCAGGGTTCCCCCCATTGCCGAAAACTCCCTACTGCTGCCTCCCGTAGGAGTATGGGCCGTGTCTCAGTCCCATTGTGGCCGATCACCCTCTCAGGTCGGCTACGCATCCTTGGCTTGGTGAGCTGTTATCTCACCAACTACCTAATGCGTCGCGAGTCCATCTATCAGCGGGGCAAAAGCCCCTTTTATGTTTAGACGATGCCGTCTTAACAGTTATTCGGTATTAGCTAAAGTTTCCTCTAGTTATCCCCAACTGAAAGGCAGGTTACCCACGTGTTACTCACCCGTTCGCCACTAGAAATAAGTACTTTGAGCAAGCTCTCTATACAAATTTCCCGTTCGACTTGCATGTATTAGGCACGCCGCCAGCGTTCATCCTGAGCCAGGATCAAACTCTCTAAAAGTTATATTTTCCTAGTTCATATTAGATTTTTAAATTAAAAATTGACGTTGTATTGTTGTACATCTGTTTAGTTTTCAAAGATCAAGCGCGTCCTTATTACATAGTAATAACACCCGAGGGTGTTTGACGCTTATCTATGCTATCATTTAGTCTAACTCATGTCAAGCAGTATTTTATTAATTTTCTACTTTTCTTTCGTTTTCCTAAATCTAGCGGAACTACGCTATTTTTTTGCGTGTTCGCTATAGATTAAACCACAACTTAGTGAACTAAACAAGAGAAAAGTTTGAAAAATGTTATTTTCTTTACTTTTTTGTCCTTTTTGTGCATAAATCACAATAAAAAAGCCCTATTCATCAGGATGAACAGGGCATTTTATAAGGAGTTAATATTAAATATTAGCGATTAGAGCACGGTAGCTTTCGCTGTCTAGCGAAGCTCCGCCGACTAGGGCACCATCAATATTTTCCATTTTTAGGTAGTCATGGATATTGTTTGGTTTAACACTTCCTCCATAAAGGATACGAAGTTTACTAGCGACTTTTTTATTAAAACGCTTCGCGATAATATCACGAATAAAGCCGCAGACATCTTCAGCAATTTCTTTACTAGCGTTTTTACCAGTTCCAATTGACCATACCGGTTCATAAGCAATAACTAGTTTTTCTAATTGAGCTGCTTCTAAGCCTTCTAGTCCTTCTAGAACTTGCTTTTTAACAACTTCTTTACTAATACCCGCTTCAAACTCTTCTAAGGTTTCACCAACACAATAAAGAGCACCTAGATTAGCTTCAAATAGGCGTTTAATTTTCCTATTACAAGATTCGTTTGTTTCATTATAATAAGTTCTTCTTTCGCTGTGGCCGACTAGACACATGGTTACTGGTAAATCAAGAAGCATTGGAACACTAACTTCGCCTGTGTACGCGCCTTTATCAAGGTAGTGACAATTTTGCGCTCCAATAATTAAATCTTTATTAGCTTTTGCAACTGTTTCAATTGCTAGAAATGGTGGTGTTACACCAATATCGATACCTTTTTCTTTGGCAAGTTTTGTAAGTTCAAGACTTGTTACACCGAAAGTTTCCGCTTCGGCGCGGGTCTTGTTCATTTTCCAATTGCCAATGAGTAGTTTTTTTCTCATTTTAGCCAATCACATCAATGCCCGGTAAGTGGCCATCGTTTTCTATCATTTCTAGACTTGCTCCTCCGCCAGTGGAGACGTGGGAGAATTTATCTTTATAGCCAAACTCTGCTGCTGCAGCTGCGCTATCACCGCCACCAATTACGCTAAAGCAACCTTCAAGTTCAGTAATTGCTTTACAGACGCCTATGGTACCGGCTTGGAAATCTTTTTGTTCAAAAACGCCCATAGGTCCGTTCCAGAAGACCATTTTTGCACCTTTAAGTTCTTTGGTGAATAGTTTAATGGTTTTAGGACCAATGTCCATTCCTTCCATACCTTCAGGAATATCTTTAACGACTTCTTTTTTAGTCCAACCTTCGAAAGCATCAGTTACGACTGAGTCAACTGGAAGAACGATGCGACCTTTAGCATCTTCAAAGCATTTTTTTGCATATTCTAGTTGATCATCTTCAACTGGGGAAATACCAATTGGTTCACCTAAAGCTTTCTTAAAGGTATAAGCCATGGCGCCACCAATAAGAATCTTGTCACATTTTTTAAGAAGTGAATCAATAACTTTAATTTTGTCACTTACTTTAAAGCCACCTAAAATTGCGACATATGGACGGTCAGCTTTTTCAACATTAACGCAGCGACTAAGATTTTCGACTTCTTTTTCAACTAAGTAACCTAAAGCAACTTCTTTTCCTTCAGCTTTTAAGATTTCAGGAACTCCGTATGTAGAAGCATGTGCACGGTGTGCACTACCAAAAGCATCCATAACATAGGCGTCAGCATAGCTAGCCCATTCTTTTGCTAGTTCAGGATCATTCTTTTCTTCACCTTTTTCATAGCGAGTATTTTGAAGTAAAAGAACTTCGCCTGGTTGAATAAGGTCAACAAGTTTACGGACCTTATCACCGCGAGTTTTATCAGAGAATGTAACTTTATCGCTTCCTAATAGTTCTTGAAGTCTTAAAAAGACAGGAAGCATATTATTCTTTTTCTTTGCTGCTTCAACTTCTTCTTCACTAAGTTTGTGTTTAATTTTACCTAAGTGTGAGAAAAGAATTACTTTCGCACCACCGCTAAGTAAATATTTAATAGTAGGTAATGCTTGAACGATGCGATTATCATCAGTAATTACATCACCTTTTCGTGGGACGTTAAAGTCACAACGGACTAAAACGGTTTTGTTTTTAATGTTTAAATCTTTTAATCTTTTCATATTTTCTCCTTTATCTTTGAAAAAGCGCCCAAATTTTGGGCGCTTTTATGCGTAAAAACTTATTACTTGTTAAGTTCGTACATATGTTTGGCTAATCTAATGAATTGAGCAGTATAGCCATATTCATTATCATACCAAGCAACGACTTTAACTAGTTGTTTGCCGTCAACTTCTAAAACACCAGTTTGAGTGGCATCAAAGACACCGCCTTCGGCTGAACCGATAACATCAGTACTTGTAATTTCGTCTTCGGTATATCCTAAAACGCCTTTAAGTTCGCCTTCTGCATGCTTTTTCATTACAGCATTAATTTCTTCAACTGTAACTTTCTTTTTAAGAACTAATGTTAAATCTACGAGTGAACCATCTAATACTGGAACACGGAAAGCTCCGCCATGGAGTTTTCCTTTAAGTTCTGGAACGACAAGACCAATTGCTTTTGCAGCACCAGTTGTTGTAGGAACAATATTTTGTGCAGCAGCTCTTCCGCGACGCATATTCTTTGCTTTTGGAAGGTCTAATGTTGTTTGGTCATTAGTGTATGCGTGAACTGTAGTCATATAGCCAATTTCGATACCAAACTCATCATTTAGAACTTTGGCAACTGGGGCTAAACAGTTTGTAGTACAGCTTGCACCGCTAATGACAAGATCGCCTTTTTGAAGTTCGTGTTCATTAACACCAAAGACAAATGTGCTTGTGCCTTTATCGGCTGGAGCACTAATTAGAACGCCCTTGACACCTTTATCGAGGTGAACGCTTGCATCGGCTTTTCCTTTGAAGCGGCCGGTACATTCGAGTACGATATCGACTCCGAATTCACTCCAATCGATTAATTTTGGGTCAGGTTGACCGATAACTGGAATCGCGCGTCCTTTGTAGACAATGGCTTTACCATCTTCAGAAACGCTAATGTCTTCAACAGCGAAACGACCATGGGCTGAGTCATATTTTAATAAATAAGCAAGATTCGCGGCATCAGTTAAATCGTTAATTGCGACAACTTCCATTCCTCCTACTTCTTCAATGCGACGGAATGCTAAACGTCCAATCCGTCCAAATCCATTAATTGCAACTTTAATTGACATAATGTCCTCCTTCTATATTTGCTTCTCTATTTTACAACAAATTAAATATAATTTGTAGAATAATAATATAAAAAATAAAAAATAGAGAAAAAAATACCGAATAGTATTATTTTTTTGTTATTTTTTCGGTATTTTGGCTAATTTTATAGTTTTAAAAGTTCAGATATTTCAATTTCAAAGGCATCAGCGATGCGAATAATCATCTCTAATGTTGGATTTCGACGACCATTTTCTAAATCACATATGTAATTACGATTAATGTTTGCTTCTAGGCTTAAATCCAGTTGACTCCACCCGCGGTCAACACGTAGTTTACGTATCCTTATTCCTAGCGATTTGTAGTAATCCATTTTTTATTCCTTATATGGTTCAGCTAATTTCCTTAATTTAATAAATAAGTGATTAACATTGCTTTTACTAATAGGTTTAGAAGAATTTAGTTTTTCAGTTAGTAAGTCCGCAAGTTCAGATAATGTTGCATCTTCTTTTTCAAGTCGTAGTTCCATAAGTGCAGCTAGCTTTTCATTATCTTCAGGCTTAGCGCCGTAATATTTTTGGACAATTTTAATATTTTCGATTTGTTCTTTACTACTTTTAAGAGTTTTAGCGTAGTTTGCTTCATCACAAACAAACATCCGGTTTACTACATTTTGCATATCTCTTTCAATGCGAATGTTTTCAAAATAAAGTGAACTATTTATTGCACCAATAAAAATTAGAAACTCACCTATTTGGTCACTTTTCTTTAGATATACAATGTACTTATTACGTCGTTTTTGTACTTTTGGAGTGAAATTTGCACGGTCAAAGCGTTCAATAAGGCGTGAAAGACGCTGTGCCAATTGTTCGTTGCTTGTTACTATCTCAAGATGATAATTAATTGACTTTGGGTCATTAACTGAGCCCGAAGCTAGAAAAGCCCCAGTGACAAAACCTGCTGCAGTATCATCGCTATAGACGATGCGGCGAGAAATTGCACTATCAAAAAGAGTTAAACCTAAGTCATCTAAAATTTCATCGACGCCACTTTGAACAACCACAATAAAAAGTGTTTTCTTTTTAAACTTTTGCGCGACCTGATAAGAAAATGTTATAACGGCATCATAAACTTCTTTTATTAATTGATAAATATACTTTGCTACTTTTGCATTATTAGTAGGCATTAATAACATTTTCTTATTTTCGCGACGCGAAAAATAACCACAGAAGCGGATAAACCCTGCAATAATAGCTTTTTTTCTAACTAATGCGTAGGGAGCATCACTTATTGCTATATCTTCTTTAACTCGTTGAGTAAAACTTGCCATCTACTACCTTTTTTTTTATCACGATGAATAACAAGTGTTTGAACTTTACTTGCGTAATGATTTGCAAGATAATTTACAAAATAAACGCTTCGATGTTGTCCGCCCGTACAACCAATTGCAACATTAATTAGAGCTCGATTTTCTTTTAATGAGTCGTTTATATATTTATCTAGAAAATCACAAATTAATTTTTGATATTCTTCTGTTTCTTTGTGCTTTGTTAGAAAAGCGATAACTTCTTTATCTTCTCCAGTTAAATTACGGAGTTTTTCATCATAGTATGGATTTGGGATTGAACGAACATCAAAAATCATATCGGCATCACGCGGGATTCCGTGTTTATAACCAAAAGAAACAAAAGTCAAAATAACTGGTGCTTTTTCTTCATCTCGGTAGCGCATAAAGAAAGTTTTTCTTAAACTTGCTACATCAATATCAGTTGTATCAAGTCTAATTGTTGCTTTACTTTTATATTTTTCATAGTACTTATACTCTTTATCAAGAGCATCTTCTAGTTCAACACCTTTAACTTGAAGAGGATGCGCGTGACGAGTAAATTTATAGCGGTTTAATATTTCCTGTTTTGAGGCAGTTAATAAAATTAGATCATATGATAGATTTGGGTGCTTTTTTAATTCTTCAAGCATCGCACCTAAATCACTTAAATGAATAGAAACAAATGTTTTATTAGTTTTATTTTTATCACTTTCATGATTTTTTAAAAATGTGTCAAATAGATATGGCGGTAAATTGCCAATAATTGCAAAATGCATTTCTTCAAATGCAAACATAGTAGTTGTTTTTCCTGCTCCGCTGACACTACTTAAAATAACAAGTTTCTTTTCATCTTTTTTCATTTAAACACCCCGTATAACATTATACACTTAAAAGTGTATTATTGTAATACTTATTTCTATAATAAAAAAAGCCCCGTTTGGGGCATTTTAGGTTATTTTTTCAAGGTTCTAAGCCTTTTACTAACTGCAATTCCAGCGATTGATCCATCTGCAGTTGCAGTTGTAATTTGTCTTAACACTTTAGCGTTTAAGTCTCCTATTGAGTATAGGCCAGAAACTTTAGTTTCCATGTTTTCATCAACTAAGACATAGCCTTTATCATCTTTTACATCTAGACCTTCAAGCATATCACTTTGAGCATCAGAGCCAACAAGGGGAAATACAGCATCAACTTTTAAAATGCGATCTTCTCCTGTTAGAACATTTTTTGTACTTAGACCAGTAACTTTAGTTCCATCTCCTAGTACTTCTACTGGAATTGCATCAAGTACTAATTCAATAAGAGGATTTTCTTTTACTTGCGAAACTAACATATCATCTGCTCTAAAGCCTTGGCGGCGATGAACAAGATATACTTTCCCAACAAATTTTGTTAAGAAAAGTGATTCTTCTAAAGCAGAGTTACCTCCTCCAATAACTGCGATTGGAAGGTCTTTATAGAGGCTTCCATCACAAACTGCACAGTAGCTTACACCCTTATTGGTATAACGAGCTTCACCAGGAATTTTAAGTTTTCGTTCAGCAGTTCCTGTTGCAACAATTACAGTTTCTGCAAAAAGAGGTTCTTCTGTTGTTTCAATTTTAAAAATGTTACCAACTTTAGATATCTTTTTAACATCTGCATAATCAATGTTAATCCCAAGTTCACGAACTTGTTCAAACATTTTAAAAGCAAGATCTGGACCACTAATTGATGTATAACCAGGATAGTTTTCGACTTTTTGGGTAATGTTTAGTTTTCCGCCTGGTGCATCCTTATCAACTAAAATAGGTGTAACATTAGCTCTTTTTAAATATATTGCAGCAGTCATTCCTGCTGGGCCTGCACCAATAATAATAACAGGGTGAATAACTTTATTATTTACCATTTTCGTTTTCTCCTTTTTCTTTTACTTCTACTTCAATTGTTGTCTTTTTTTCTTCACTAACTACTTCAGTTTCAATAACTTCTCCACTCGCAAGAGCAGGTTTACGCTTTCTTAATTGATAGCGAATAATGTGATTTGCTACAATTGCAACCACACTAACAGCAACAAAGATAATAGCCCATATAAAACTCCATTGACCCTTATCACCCATATTATCAATTGGATCACGCATCGGTTCCATAATTACTCGTGTAAGTCCATACCAGAATAAATATAAAAATCCCATATCAAGCGGTTCACGCCATTTCTTTAATCCTTCACCAACGGCAAATCTAATTACAAAATATCCTGTTAAATTAACAAATGATTCAATTAAGAAAAGTGGAACCCTAAATTCACCATAAATTACCATTTGTTGACGGATAAAATACGGTAAAAACGAATATTTATTAATGTCACTTACTGCTCCGTAAACTTCTTGATTAAAGAAATTACCCCAACGTCCAACTGCTTGAGCAACTAAAATCGCAGGAATAATTAAATCAATTGCTTCTGCAATTGAATACATTTTTTTATATTTAAAGCGAAAATATAAAATACCTGCAAGAGCACCAAAAAGGGCTCCGCCCATAATTGCTAGGCCACCTTCCCAAATCCGGAAAACTTGGAGGAAATCTTCATTATAGCCATTACGGGTCCAATTACCTGCGACATACCAAATACGTGCGCCCACTATACCAGCTGGAAAAGCAAGGTAAAAGATTGGTTCTAAAATACCGTGACGACCATATTTCTTATAAAATTCGTGGTCACAAATTGCTAGAACCAATAAAGCGCCTGCTAAGATAAATAAGGCATAAAAAGCAATAACGGGTTTATTAAACGGTATTCCAGTAGGGAGAGGAAATTTAATCATTCCTCCGTAGGCATAACCATCAATTAGTAAAAATAAGGCAAGAATTGCAAGGCCAAAGCTTATAAATGCAACATAATTTCCATACTTATTAAATTTTTTCTCAACATTAAATTTATAGTAATGAAGGAAAAACGAACTTACCCCAACACTAACAAAAAGGCCAAAAAGTAATGTTCCAAATACTGCCATAAAGCGATGGAGATGATTTTCAATTGGTGAACTAAGTACAATGCCGCTTAACATAAGCATCAAAGTAAATACAGCAGCGCCAATAGTTATAAATAAGAACCCACCTTTATGGATAAATATAAATTCTTCTTTTCTTTTAACAACGCGCCAAAGCCCATAACTTAATAAGCCAAGACCACCGAAAGCTGCTATAGCAGAGAGTGTAAATAAGATTGTCAATGTAGTATTCATAATTGTTCTCCTAATTTATAAATTATTATACGTGTTTTTTATTGTATTCTTTAAAAATTTTACTTAAATATTGTCCAGTATAGGAAGAAGGATTTTTACTTACCTCTTCTGGCGTACCGGTTGCAACTAATTGACCGCCACCATTTCCGCCATCTGGTCCTAGGTCTATTATATAATCTGCTTGTTTAATTACATCTAAATTATGTTCAATTACTATAACAGTATCGCCAAAAGATACAATTCGGCGAAGAATAGCAAGAAGCTTTTTAACATCATGAGAATGTAATCCAGTTGTAGGTTCATCTAAAATATAGAGCGTTTTGCCAGTTGGTCGTTTTTGAAGCTCGTACGCTAATTTTACTCTTTGAGCTTCTCCTCCGCTTAGTTGAGGAGCAGGTTGTCCTAGTTTTATATATCCAAGTCCAACATCCATAAGAGTCTTTAACATACGATGAATTTTAGTTCTTGAGGAAAAGAATTCATAAGCATCTTCAACCGTCATTTCAAGTACATCTGCAATATTTTTGTCTTTATAGAAACAAGCTAGCGTTTCATCGTTATAGCGTTTACCATCACAAACCTCACAGCGGACATAAACATCTGGAAGAAAATTCATTCCAATTCGTGTTACTCCTACGCCTTGACAGTGTTCACAGCGACCACCTTTGTTATTAAATGAGAAATAACTTTTATCAAATCCTCTTGCTCTTGCATCAGGAGTTTCAGCATATAATGCACGAATCTCATCAAATACTTTTGTATATGTTGCAGGGTTTGATCTAGGGGTTCTACCAATTGGGTCTTGTGAAATATGAATTGCTTTGTCAATATGTTCAAGACCAATTATTTCATCATGTGCACCTGGATTTGTTCTAACTTTACGCAAATAACCATCTACGGTCTTATATAAAATTTCATTTATAAGTGTTGATTTTCCTGAGCCACTAACACCAGTAACAACATTCATCACACCTAATGGTATTTTTACATCAATATTTTTAAGGTTGTGACAACGAGCACCTTTAATTAAAAGGTAGTCACCAGTTCCCTTTAGCCGCTTCTTTGGAATATCAATAAAATATTCACCACTTAGATACTTACCTGTTATTGATTCCGGACTATTAATAATATCTTCAACGCTACCTTGTGCAACAACTTCGCCTCCATGAACACCAGCACCAGGACCTATATCAACAATTTGGTCAGCAGAGCGCATTGTTTCTTCATCGTGTTCAACAACAATTAATGTGTTTCCTAAGTCTCTCATTTCTTTAAGTGACTTAATTAATTTAGCATTGTCTCTTTGATGTAAACCTATGCTAGGTTCATCTAAAACGTACAAAACCCCGCTCAATTTTGCCCCAATTTGAGTAGCTAACCGAATGCGCTGCGACTCACCACCTGAAAGAGTCGTGGCAGATCTTGCAAGTGTTAGGTAATCTAAGCCAACATTAATTAAAAAGGAAAGACGATGATCAATTTCTTCTAAAACAAGCGTTGCAATTGTTAACTCCGTTTGGGTTAGTTTTTCTTTAGTTTCTCTTAAAAATGAACGAAGGTCGCCAATTTGCATTGATGTTAACTCATAAATATTTAAACCATTTATTTTTACAGCTAGTGCCTCTTTTGATAAACGTGCTCCATTACAATGGGTACAAATAGTATCCATTAAAAACTTTTCATAATATCCACGCATAAATTCACTTGTAGTTTCTTCATATAAGCGTTCAATTCGTGTCTTAACACCTTCAATATATCCTCGTCGATGATTTATATTGCCACTTGAACTTTTAAGAATATACTCGTGTGGTTCTTTTGAACCTAATAAAATTATTTCGACTTGTTGTTTAGTTAATTCTTCGAAAGGGACATTCATTGGAATATTATAAAGCTCGCATAGCTTAGTAAAGTCTTGCCAATCAAGATTTTTACTACCAACAATGTTTTTATAAAATTCAATTGCACCTTGATTTAGTGATAATTTTGGATTTGGTGCCAAAATACTCACATCAACTTCGCGATTAATACCAAGTCCTTTACAATGTTCGCAATATCCAATCGGAGAATTAAACGAAAATAACCTTGGTTCGAGTTTAGGAATGCTAAAACCACAATGTTTACAACTATGATGGGTGCTAAATAAACGCTCTTCATCATTTAAAAGTACGGTTACATAACCATGACCCCAGTCAAGAGCAATTTTTAGTGCATCTAAAATTCTTCCGTACGAATCTTCTTTTAGTGCGATACGGTCTACAACAATATCTAAACTGTGACGTTTGTTTTTGTCTAGTTCACTAACTTCATCTATACGCATTATTTGACCGTTTAATCTAACACGGACAAATCCAGCTTGTTTTATTTTTTCTATTGTATCATTGTGAGTGCCTTTTTCAGCATTAACAACTGGACCAAGAATTTGAATCCTGCTATTTAAGGGGTATTCTTGAATAATTTTAATTATTTGTTCAGGCGAAAATGAGATGATTGGTTCATTATGTGTAGGACAATAAGGAACACCTATTCGAGCATATAAAAGACGAAGATAATCATAAATTTCTGTTACGGTTCCTACGGTAGAACGAGGATTGTTACTTGTAGTTTTTTGTTCAATACTAATCGCAGGAGATAAACCTTCAATTGAATCAACATCAGGTTTTGAAAGATTTCCTAAAAACTGTCTAGCATAACTTGAAAGACTTTCAACATATCGGCGTTGGCCTTCATTATAAATCGTTTCAAGGGCTAAAGTACTTTTCCCTGAACCAGAAAGACCAGTAAAAACAATTAACTTATTTTTAGGTAAAGTTAGATTAATATTCTTTAAGTTATTATCTCTTGCGCCCTTTATCTTAATTTCGTTAATGCTCATTTTTTCGCTCCTTTTTCTATATTACAATAATTAAGTACTTTTTACATTGTTTTTGCTTATTGTCTCTCATAAAGAGACCTTGCCAGGGTATTTTTCTTTTAATGTAAATTTATTTCGTTATAATAATTATGATTGCTACATTTAGAAAGGAGCATATACATGGAAGTACTAAGAGCAACAAATCTTACAAAAATATATGGTAGTACAATTGCTGTAAATAATGTATCCATGACAATTAATGAAGGCGATATTTATGGGTTTGTCGGCGAAAACGGGGCTGGAAAAACAACATTTATTCGCCTAGTTGCAGGTTTAGCCGACAAAAATAGTGGAGAATTCACTCTTTTTGAAGGAGAAAACCATTCAATTGGAGCACTAGTAGAAACCCCATCACTTTATTTATATTTAAACGCGATGGATAATCTTATGGCGCAAGGCAAATTACTTGGAATAACAGATAAAGAAAAACATAAAGAACTTTTTAGGTTAGTAAAACTAGAATATCTTATTGATTCAAAAAAGAAAGCTAAGTCTTTTTCTTTAGGAATGAAGCAAAGACTCGGTATTGCGATGTGTTTACTAGCAAATCCAAAGTTTCTTCTTCTTGATGAACCAATGAACGGTTTAGATCCTGAAGGTGTTGTTTTAATGAGAGATCTAATTAAATCACTTTCAGAACAAGGGATTACATTTTTAATTAGTTCACATATGCTGGGCGAACTTTCAAAAGTTGCTACTCGCTATGGCTTTATTCATGAAGGTAAATTAATCAAAGAAATTACCCGTGAAGAATTGGAACAAAGTCAAAAAGGACTGCTAAATGTCAAGGTTTCAGAAGAAAATGTTGAAAAACTTAAAATAGTTTTAACTAAAAATAATATTAAGTTTGATGATGAAGACGGTATTAAAATATACGACCAAACGATTGAAGATATCGTTGAACTTCTAACTAAAAACGGTATTACTTTAAAAGGAATTACTGAAGAAACATCAAATATTGAAGATTACTATCTTGATTTAATTGGAGGCCTCCATGAATAGATTATTAAAACTAGACTTTTACCGTCTTAAAAAAGATGTTACAACATTGATTGGTGTCCTAGTTTGTTTTGGTTTACTTTTACTTACTATCGGTATTCAAGGCTTTGGCTATTTTATGTTAAAATCAACCGGATTAGAAGATTCCGGCTTAGCAATTATGTTTTTGCCACGAAGTACATATATTCAAAACTTCCAAATTGCCAATAATTCTGGCCTTGTGGTATTAATTATTACCCTTATTTTTACTGTGCGAGATTTT
This sequence comes from Erysipelotrichaceae bacterium, assembly GCA_012518455.1. Classification (GTDB taxonomy): domain Bacteria; phylum Bacillota_I; class Bacilli_A; order RFN20; family CAG-826; genus JAAYSA01. Next base: position 12,564 of record JAAYSA010000022.1, read on the forward strand.
TCACAAAACACAATGAGACTTAAAATAATTAACGGGTTTAAAAAACGAGATATTTACCTTTCGAGTCTAATTACCACACTAGTTTATGGTGTTCCAATTATTTTCGCCTTTTCTTTTATTAGTTTTGTAGCAGGTCTGCTCTTTTTTGGTTATGTTGTACCTTTTGATACAAATGAATTCTTAAAACTATTAGCTACTTCTGCTCTTCTAATTTTATATTTAATACTATTTCTATCTATTATTAATGCGATTTCCATGCGTTTTCAAAAAGTCGGCCCTGCAATTGGTATTACAATTGCTGTGGTTTTAGGTGAAAACTTAGTTAGTACTTTAATTAGTCTAATTCCAACATTAGGTCAAAATTTACCTGAATGGCCATTAAAGTTTTTAAATTTACTTCCAACATATGCATTAACAACATTAGTTGGATTTAGTTTTGATGGTTAGGATTTATTAATTATGCTTATTGGTTTTGTTGGTCTAACTGTTCTAGTTAACCTATTAGGTATTAAAGCGTTTGAGAAAAAAGATATTAACTAATATTATTTAGAGTTGAGAATTATCTTCTCTTTAATATAATAAGATATGCGTCGGGACGTAGCACAGCTTGGTAGTGCACTACCTTGGGGTGGTAGGGGTCGTGAGTTCAAATCTCATCGTTCCGACCATTTAAAAAGAAAAAAACCGCTGTTTTACAGCGGTTTTTGTTATTTTTGCAGTGTTTAGCCAAACTTTTTAATTCGTTCGTATCGCTTACGAGCTTCGTTTTCAGACTTCGTAAGAAGTTCTTCAGCGTGCTTTGGATTAACTTTTGGAAGTTGACTAAAACGATTTTCACCCATAACGAATTCACGGAATAGTGAATAATCTGGATCTTTAGCATAGTCTAGTTGAAGTGGTGATTTGCCTTCTTTTTCTAGGCGTGGATCATAACGGAAAATATTCCAGTAACCACATTCAACAGCTTTTCTTTCAACTGTATAGGAGTTAGCCAAGCCACCTTTAATGCCGTGTTCAGCACATGGTGAATAGGCGATAATTAAGGATGCTCCCTCATAACTTTCAGCTTCGTTAAAGGCTTTTATTGCTGCCATTGGATTAGCACCTAGACTAATTTGGGCGACATAGACATCGCCATAGGCCATAGCCATTAGGGCTAAGCTTTTCTTAGTTCCAGTCTTTCCACTTGCTGCAAACTTAGCAATCGCGCCAGTTTGCGTGGCTTTTGACATTTGTCCACCTGTATTAGAGTAGACTTCAGTATCTAAAACAAGAACATTAACATTAGCACCACTTGCTAAGACATGATCAAGTCCGCCGTAGCCAATATCATATGCCCAGCCATCACCACCAATGATCCATTGAGATTTATCAACAAAATCATCACGGTAAGCAAGAGCTTCTTTAAGTCCTTTGCTCTTAGATTTTTCTAGAAGTTCTAAAAGTTTAGGAACAATTGTTTTACTATGTGCACGATCTTTAATCGTATCTAAGTATTCAGTAATAAGTTCTTTTAAGCGTGGTTCTGCTTCTTCTTTGTGTGTTGTAAGAATATTAGCAATTAAGGCTAGTTTATAATCAGTAGCAAGTCTCATACCAAAACCAAATTCAGCATTATCTTCAAATAAACTATTTGCCCATGCAACACCTTCACCTTTATAGTCAGTAACAAATGGTGTACCAGGTGTTGAACCACAATAAATCGAACTACAACCAGTTGCATTTGCAACGATCATATCATTACCAAATAATTGAGTAAGTAAACGATAGTAAGGTGTTTCTCCGCAACCTGCACATGCTCCACTTACTTCCATGTATGGCATCTTAAATCCAACGCCTTTAATGCCGTTTTGAAGGGCAGCTGGTAATAGGTTGTCGCGATATACTGCACCCTTATAGAGATGGTCTGCAACTTCTTCTTGATGCATTTCTTGTTTAGCGTCAACCATTTCAAGAGCTTTTTCACCACGTTTTCCAGGACAGACAACAGCACAAAGTCCGCAGCCTACACAGTTAGCAGGACTAACTTGAATACGGAAGAAATAGCCTTGTAAGCCAGGACCCATTGCAGGAATAACATCTTTTTTGGCTGCTTCTGGAAGTTTTTCAACTTCTTCAGCAGTTAAAAGGAATGGACGAATTGTGCCATGAGGACAAACAAATGAACATGTATTACATTGAATACAGTTTTCACTCTTCCAAATTGGGACAAAGTCTGCGATACGACGTTTAGATTTAAATGTAACGTCGTTTCTCATTGAACCATCTAATAAACCATGTTTAGTAAAGGTTGATGTAGGTAGATCATAGCCTTCTAAGTTTTCAATTGGAGTAACAAATTCATCAAAGTATTTATCACCAGTGAGAGCTACTTCTTTAACTGGTTTAAGTTTTAACCATTCTTTATCAACTTTAATTTCTCGTAACCCTTCACTTCCACGATCAATCGCAGCATAGTTCTTTTGAACAACTGCTTCACCCTTACGGCCATAAGTTTCTTTTGCAAGTTTCTTCATCCAAACTTTTGCTTCTTCATAGTCCATAATTGATGGATTTAAATAGAAGAAACTAGATTGAAGGATTGTATTAGTATGGCGTCCCATACCTACTTCACGTGCAATAGCATTTGCGTTAATAACGAAGAAACGAGCCTTTCTTCTTGCTAATTGGTATTTAACACGGTTTGGCATACTAGCAAGTAATTCTTCATCACTAAGTTCAGTATTAAGAAGGAATGTACCGCCTTGGCCTAAGTTTTTAATCATGTCGTATTTAAATAAATACGTATCTAATGAACAGCTTATAAAGCTTGCATTTTCAATATAGTATGTTGATCTAATTGGTGATTTACCAAAGCGAAGGTGACTTCTAGTAGCTCCGCCTGCTTTACGGCTATCGTAAGCAAAATATGCTTGAGCATATTGTCCGGTTGCATCACCAATGATTTTAATGGAGGATTTATTGGCCGAAACTGTACCATCACTTCCTAAACCATAAAATAAGCAAGCTTGATAATCATGTTTAACATCGTATTCTTCATCAAATGGAACGCTTAAGTTTGTAACATCATCAACAATACCAACTGTAAAGGAGTTCCATGGTTTTCCACTTAAGAAATCAAAGACGCCTTTAATATGTTTTGGTTGTGTATCTTTACTACTTAAGCCATAACGACCGCCAACTACGACATCAATTTTACGACCTTCTTGTTCTAATGCAGTAACAACATCAACATAAAGTGGTTCGCCAGTTGCACCAAGTTCTTTAGTGCGGTCTAAAACAGCAATTTGTTTTACAGTCTTTGGAAGAACATTGACTAAATGCTTCGCACTAAATGGACGATATAGATGAACTTTTACTAAGCCAACTTTTTCACCCTTTTTATTTAAGTCTTCAACGACTTCTATTATTGTTTCAGTAACACTACCCATAGCAACGATAACTTTTGTTGCATCTTTTGCACCAACATATACAAATGGGGCATAAGTACGACCAGTAAGTTTTGAAGCTAAATCAAAATATTTTTCACTTACCTCTAATACATTTGCATAATGAAGATTTTGAGCTTCACGAGCTTGGAAATAAATATCATCATTTTCTGCTCCGCCACGAGTTACTGGATTTGTATGTGGGTTAAGAGCACGTTTTCTAAACGAGGCTACTTTTTCTTCTGGAAGTAATTCTTTCCAATGTGCATCATCAACAAATTCGACATTTTGAATTTCGTGTGAAGTTCTAAAGCCATCAAAGAAATGTAAAACTGGGACACTTGCGTCAATTGCGATAAGATGAGCAACATTTGTAAGGTCTGCTACTTCTTGAACACTATGAGCACAAAGTAGGGTAATACCAGTTTGACGAACTGCATAAATGTCTTGATGATCACCAAAAATTGATAAAGCACGAGCAGCAATTGAACGAGCAGAAACATGAACGACTGCTGGTAATAATTCGCCAACCCACTTATAGATATTGGGTAGCATTAAAAGTAAACCTTGTGATGCGGTGTATGTTGTGGCTAATGCGCCCGCTTGAAGTGCACCATGAACTGCACCAGCAGCACCACCTTCACTTTGAAGTTCAGCTACTTTTACGCGACTACCGAAAAAATTAAGTTTTCCTTGGGAAGCATATAAATCGATTAATTCCGCCATTGGTGAGGATGGGGTAATCGGATAAATAGCAGCGATATCGGTGTAATTATAACTACCTAAGGCCGCTGCAGTGTTTCCATCTACGGAAAGGAATGTTTTTTTAACTTTCATTTAATCCTCCTAAATTAATAACATATCTAGTATACAATACACGCGCCTATATTGTAAGGACATTTTAAAAAAAGCCATCTAAAGATGGCATTCTTTTAAAAAATCTAGTATTTCCTACTTTTTTCGACGTGCTTGTTCTTCATTAATTAAGCGTTTTAAAGCTCTAAGTTCCCTATCAGTTAGTTCGCGATTTTGATCAATAATCCCACTTGTACCAATCGTCATTTTTTGATAAATAAAATCTGCAATTGACTCAAATTGATCTAACTCCTTTTTTTGAACCGGACGGATATTGCGGGGTTTTTGCTTAGTTTCTTCATAATTTTTGATGTGTTCTTCAAGTTGATCGAGTAAATCTTTGTAATTATAATTTAGATCAAATTTAATAAGTGGATCAAAGTAAGCTAAATCGTTGTTAATAACATCACCAACGATACCAATTTTCTTTGATAACATTTCAAGTGTTACGTGCTTACGATTAATTGAACGAATCGCACGATAATAATCACGAACTCTAGTAATTTTTATCATATTTTTATCTTCCTTAAGATTAGTATATCATATTTTATCTTTATAAATAAAAAGCCCTCTTTTGAGGGCTAGTTACCTACACTTTGATCTGGTGGACCGTATAGGAGTCGAACCTATGACCCACTGATTAAGAGTCAGTTGCTCTACCAACTGAGCTAACGGTCCGCGTAAATAACAATAGTAATCATATCACAGTAATCAAAATTAATTAATAACTTTTTTATAAATATAATCTTGGAATCGTTCATTAAACGAGCCCATCATTGAAAGGGCTAAACTATTTTTGATTTTATAACTTAATCTTGGTCTTCTCTTAGTTAGTGCTTTTTCGATTACTTTTGCTACTAAAAGAGGATCATTTGTTTTATTTACTTCTTTATCCATCATTCCTTTTAATTTAGTTAATGGCTTTTTAAAGTATTTTGTTTCTTTAATCATTCGTTCATACTCATCTTTAGCGTTACCTAACATTCCAGTTTTCATTGATCCTGAGTATAATTTAATAACTTTTATACCTAAGTAATTACATTCTCTTCTAAGAACATCACTATAAGTATCAACCATCTTTTTACTCATTGTATAATAGGCCATAAAAGGCTGAGGAGTATGTCTTGCAACTTCACTTGCCATATTAATGATACGTCCATTTTGCACTAAATAATTGAAAAATGCACGATTTACCTTATACATACCAAAGAAGTTCACTTCAATTATTTTTCGAAGTTTTTCTTCACTTCCTTCAATAATTGAATCAAGCATAAAAATACCTGCGAGGTTAATAATTGCAAAAACTTCTATTTTTTCTTTATCTAAATAATCTCTTACTTTTTTTAGATCTTCATCTTTAGTAATATCAACTTGAAAATATTTATAGTTTTCTTTTTCTTTTCGTTCTTCTTTACTAATATCTAGAGCAATTACAGAGTAATTCTTCTTAAGTAAGTAATCGCTGACGGCTTTTCCAATTCCGCCATTTGCTCCTGTTATAATTACATATTTCATTCTAATACCTCATTTTTTGCACTTTTTTATTATAGCCCTTTTTAGAATATATTAAAAAAGAAAGCATCAAAAAAGCCCTAGCCAATCTCGGCTAGGGCAATTTAAATTAAATCAGTCTATGCAACAAGTTTAAGAGCATCAACTGTGTAAGGTCCTAAGTTTGGTTTATTATACCAAGTTAGGTGACCTTCATAATTAATCATTTCGCCTTTATGTGCTTGGAAGAATTCATCAAATGCAGCTTGATTTTCAGTTCCCATATGGTAACTTAGCGAACATAAGATTTCAACTTCGATTTCTCCGTGCTTACCAATTAAAACGATATTGCTATGAGTATTACCTTGAGGAACATTGGGAATTTCATTTCCATCACGGTCAGTAATACGAACCATTTTAAGGGGTTCATTTATTTTTATAAGCGAACTATCTTTAGCCCAAAGTGGGTTTTCCATTTGTTCTTCTGGGAAGCCTTCTGATTGTTTAAAATCATAGAAATCTTTAACAGTAATTGTATTATATTCTGGTTGTCTAATTTGTGGGAATTCAGCTGGATCAAGAATATTTATTCGTTTAATCCAACTAATTTGGCTCAAACCGTTATAGCCACCAGCTTCACCAACGCCACCAACTAAATCACCAACTTTAATACCATCATCTTTAAAGCCAGAAACTTTATAGAAATTATAGCCCATGTTACCATCAGCGATTGAAAGAGAATCCCAGTCTGGGAAAATGGCCGTTACATAACCACGAACTCCAATAAGTTCTTTTGGTTCACTATCACGAGCTTCAACTAAATCTTTCCAATTGATTCGCCATTGAGCATGTAATTTAAAGTCATAGACTACTTTTCTTGTAGCAGTGTTAAGTTTAACTTCTGCCATTAACCGGCCAATTTTTGGAGCAGGAATATGGTATCTATTTTCATCACCAGAAGTAAGGAATTTTGGGTCATATTCTTCATAACCTGGTGAAACGAGGGTGTTTGTTGCACCTTCTTGTGGATCACTAATTCTAAATGAGGCTAAACCTTCAGCTTCATAGTATGACCAAGTAACTGAAAAGTTTTGACTTTTTCTAACGCCTGAGATAACAACGATTAAATCGTTTCCATCAAGCATTTCATGAATATCATCTCCTTCTTTTAGACGTGGTTTGTAGCGATTACCTGTTGTTTTATCAACAACTAGAGGAACATAATCAATTACCTCATCTAAAACAGCGGCATCTCGTGCAGGGTCGGTTTTAGGTTGACCACAACCTGCTAAGGCTCCAAGGGTTAGAAGCCCAAGGACAAAGAATTTAAGTTTTTTCATATTTTCTCCTTTTCTATTCAACATATTTTGAAAGTTTTGAATAAGCTTCGGCGATTACTTGATCAGGTGTTTTACCACCGATAAATAATTTATCCATAATTGAGCCTACTTCAGCTCTAATAAATGCACTTCCTTCAAAGCCAGGATCTGTAAATTTAAGCCATGCTTCAGTTGGATCATCATAAACATCATTGTTTAAAATGGCAGTATCCTGAATAGCTCTTTGACGACCAGTATAGCCTTTTTCATCTGCATCACCATCAAGAAATTCACGATAAATTTCGGAATCTTGCATTGTTTTTGTAACAGGGAAGTAGGAAGTATCACGACCAAAGCGATCATTAACTTCAGTTGTTAAGTATCTTAATAGTTTCCAAGCTTCGGTTTTAACTTTGGCATCACCGCGGTCAAATAAGGCAAGGTTTGTACCTTGAGAAATAACGTATTTCTTATCGGCAAATTTGTATGGAATCTCATTTGAAGATTGTCTAAATGGGAATTCAACACTGCCATCAGGTACGTTTTCATCTGCACCAGCACTTGAACTAATAGTTAGGACACATTCGCCTTTTTTAAATGCTTTAGAAGCATATTGATCTGTACCAAATGAAGATGGAAGTCCAAAGATTCTCTTTTGATAACTTTCTTTAAAGTAAGTAAGAGCAGCCCTAGTTTCAGCGCTATCAAAACGGACATAGCCTTTAGTAATATCGCTACCCATTTCAGTGTAGGTTCCGCCCCATTGACGAACAGCAGTAATAAAGAAGTTTTCTGTACTGTCCCAGCTAATTGGACGGAAAATATCTTTTTTAACAGTACGGAAGTCAACTGCAACAGTTTCTGCAAAAGCATCATAGTTTGCGTCTTCACTAGTAGGAACATTTTCTTTAAGAACAACCGTACCATCTTTTAATAAAACATTACCAAAAATGTTCTTTTCGGTCATAAGTTCAATAATTCTTGTTCCAACTGTATCAAGTTGATCCCATGTTTTAGGAATAACGACATTTTCATCATAAATAGCCATAACATCAAAGAATGTTTGGTTAGCAATCATAATTTCGGTTGATTTATTAAATGGAAGACCAACCGTAATTGGTTTAGTTTTATCAGGTACCCCAGTATTAGGATCACGATAATAAGCCATTTCTTGATTTTCTTTTAAATAGGCTTGATGGAAGTCAGATAGATCGACCCCAATTCCTTCAACTTCACTATTGATGAAGCCATCAAGAGAAAGAAGGATGTTTGAACTTAAGTAAGTAGCAAAGTGATCAGGATATCCATTAGCTATATGAGGATATTCTTCGTTACTTACGGATAGAGAAATCGCTTGATAAAGGTTAGGATAGCCACCTTTTGTCGTATAATCGATTTCTATATCAGCATTTTCTGGACGTGCTTGATACTCTGCTAAGAGCGGCTCAAGAACACCATTAATTTTGCCACCAAAACCAGTCCAGAAAATGACTTTAGTTTTTTTACTGCCAGCGCAGCCACTTAAAATCATTAGAGCTGTTAAGGCGGCAATGGATGTTAATTTAAATTTTTTCATAAGAGGTTTCCTTTCTTTTTATTATATTCTTATTCCAAAATGGAATTTTAACCTTTAATACCACTTCTTGATACACCACGCATAATGTATTTTCTAAAGAAGATAAACACGACAAGTAGCGGCGAGCTAATAATCATTGAACCTGCAATTTTAACAGTATCAAAACTTGAGAAGTCACTCGTAAATAAGCTCATAAGACCGTTTGATACAAGCCTCATCGTATGCTTGATACCAAATGTTGATTCAAGGAACGTGTTGTTACCACTTGCAATAAGTGTCGGCCAAATATATGCGTTCCAACTACCCATAACGTTAAGAATTGTAATGGTAACGATTGTTGGCATTGCAATTGGAATCATAACGCGACGTAAGTATTGGAATTCGCCAAAGCCATCAACTTTAGCAGCTAAGAAGAGTTCGTTAGGAATTTGTTGGAAAGTCATCCGGAGTTGGAAAATATAGAAAACACTAACCCCGTGTACAAAGATAAGAGCAGCAAAGGTATCAGCCCAGCCAATCCCAACTGTAGTTTGATAGTTAGTAATAATCATCATTTCCCCTGGGACCATCATGGTAGCAAGCAAGATTGCAAATAAAACATTCTTGCCTTTAAAATCAAGACGGGCAAAAGCAAACGCACATAAGACCGTTGTAATAACAGTAAATATTGTTGATACGCCCGCAACAATAATCGTATTTAGAAAATAAGGAAGGAAGTTATGGCTCTTGCTAACAACAATACTTTGTAAATCTTCTGCTAAACTTGAAAGTTGAGCACCAGTTAAGTTACCGCCAAGAATAATCCTAAAGTTTACAAAAGTTGGAGTACCAGTAAACATCTTAAGAGCTCCTGCAGTTAGTTCTTGGTTATATGTATTAGGATGCTTAAGCGAAGTCATAATCATAAACCAGAACGGTAAAAGCATAAAGAGTGCAAAAAGCGTTAAGAAGGTATAGACCGCAACTTTAACAAGAATTTGAATAGTACGATACTTTTTCTCTTGTTCTTTTTTGGTTTTAGCCTTGGCTTCTTTAGAAGCACCGCCATTTTGTTTTTGAAGTTCAGCAAGAATTTCTTGCTCTTCTTTTGTTAATTGTTCTTCTTGTGGATGGATAAGAACTTTTTCATCTTTTACTTTACTCATTGTCTTACCTCCTAGAAGTGTACCCTTCGTTTACTAACTTGCATTTGTACTAATGTGATAATTAGAACGATAACTAAAAGAATTACTGAGCCTGCAGCTGCAACAGGTAGATCAGTTTGTCGGTATTTATAAATATACCCAACAATTGTAATCCACATCGTTTGGTCAGCACCACCAAAGTGGAGCGGACCTTGACCGACAATCGAGATAACTGATTGATAGGCCTTAAATGCACCAATAAAGCTCGTAATTGTAATATATAGAATTTGGGGACTAAGCAGCGGAACTGTAATTTTCCAGAAAATTCGCCGCCTTGAGGTACCATCAATTCTAGCCGCATCATAGTATTGCTTGTCAATACTTGCTAAACCACTCATAAAAACAAGAATCTTAAAAGCAAGTCCATTCCAAACACTACTTGTAATAATAGCAACTGCCATTGAGGCTTTAGTTGTTTTTGCGATACCTGGGATATCAATACCGTGTGCAAGCCACGCAATTGGCTTGCCGCCAAAGAAACCAATGAATTGGTTCATTAATCCCCCAGGCTCATAAGAAAACATAACATTAAATACCATCCCTAATGCAATTGAGTTTGTTACATAAGGAAGGAAGAAAATCGTTTGATAAACGCCACGTAAGGCTTTAATTGAATTTAAAAATACTGCTAAAAGAAGTGAAATCGCAATCGTAAGAGGTACTGAGATAATCGTTAAAATAAACGTATTTAGCAAAGCATCGTGGAATTGCGTATCTTTTAAAACGAGCAGGAAGTTCTCTAATGAAACAACAGGTTTTTTAACTGGAATCATAAGTGACATGTCTTGAGAATTTCTTGTTTGAATTATAAAGTTAGAAATCGCAAGAGAACCTGCACCTTTTTGCCAACCAAAGTCTTTAATAAAGGCAATGGTCGCAGTATTTAAAATCGGATAAATAGTAAAGAAGATAAGGAAAATCATCGCAGGTAAAAGAGCGATTGCTGCTTTTAACCAAATTGGCATGTTTCTATTTCTTTTAATTTGCATTGGTTCACCTTCAAGATGACCGCCGATAGAAACTTCACGAACAACTTGTTTTTCTAGTGCCATGTTTATGTCCCCCCCTTCCGTCTTATCCTTAGGCGAATATCGAACGTTAGTAATAAGTTTTTGCATAATTACCACCGTTTAAGTATTTTACTTAATCCTTTCGCCACTTAATTCAAATAAATAGACCCGTTTGGGATATAGTTTAATTTTAGAACCTTTAACTCTAGTACGAAGTTCAGCAGGAATAATCGCACGTAAACGACTACCTTCACCGCTTACATGACCAACGATTGAGATATCGCGACCAATATGTTCAACATAATCAACTTCTACATCAACTGGTGGATTATCAGTTTTATCTAATGAGAATGATTCTGGTCGTACACCAATATAGATTGGTCGATTCGTCTTAGCTTCTACGAGGAATTTACCAACTAATTCGTTGAATTCTTCCTCTTCAAGATAGCAACCGCGGCGAATAACTGCATCATAAATAACTTCAATTGTTAATTTTTCAGGTTTTTCAGCAAGAATGACTGGTTCTTCTTTTTTCGCACCAAAAAGTGAGAATTTTTTCTTTGGTTCTTCAACTACTTGTTCAGTTTCGCCTTCACCTAGATTAACGCCTAAATCAGCATAATAATGACGCTTTGTCGCACGATAACCATTAGGTTTTACGATATCAAAAATGCGTTCATCAAGTAGATCAAATTCTCCTTTACTCTTGAAACCATCCAAATATTTCTTGCCTCCGAGCATCAATGCTCCGTTAACTAGTTCACCTTTAAAAATGTTAATCGCTGGTGAACCAAGGAATTTTGCAACAAATAGATCGACCGGTTCTTCGTAGACCGTTTGAGGTTCATCAACTTGGTGAATGACACCTTTTTTCATAACAACGATTTGATCACTAATAGACATTGCTTCTTCTTGGTCGTGGGTAACGAATACTGTCGTTACATTACTTAGACGTTGAATACGTTTAAGTTCTTCTCTTGTTTGAAGTCTAAGTCTAGCGTCAAGGTTACTTAAAGGTTCATCAAGTAATAAAACTTGTGGACGCTTTGCAAGAGCACGTGCAATTGCGACCCTTTGTTGTTGACCACCAGATAATTCCTTTGGTTTTCGGTCAAGAAGTTGACTAATGTCAACAATATTTGCACATTCTTGTGCAATGTTTTCCATTTCCTGCTTACTTAAACGTGGTCTTACGTTTTCAAGAGGGAATGTAATGTTCTGACGAACAGTAAAATGCGGATATAGAGCATAGTTTTGGAAAACAAGTCCAATTCCGCGATTTTCTGGTGGGACATCTGTGACTTCTTTGTCACCAAACCAGATGGCACCTTCGGTTGGCTCATGAAGGCCCGCGATCAAATAAAGTGTTGTTGACTTACCACAACCTGAAGGACCAAGAAGTCCTACAAATGTTCCATCAGGAATAGTTAAAGTCATGTTATCAACAGCTTTGACAACGGGTGCCCCTTTTCGGCCTGGAAAGTGCTTAGATAGATTAACTAATCTAACTTCCATATTTTTCCTCCTGGAGTTAATCTCCTTTTTTTATTCATTTATATAATAACATATATAAATCTTGATAAGTAGTAATTTTACCTTTCAAAAGACGAAAAATCACTTTAATTTGCTCAAAATAAACAAAATGGCTCTATGAGCCTTTTTTGTTTTTTGCTATTTCCTCATCATATTTTTGCTTCTTTATTCCATCAATTTCTCGACGTCGTTTATTTTGAGCAGCAAGTATTTTTGCTAACTTAACGTTATACTCATATTGTTCATCAGCATCCTTATAGATAAGAAAGTCATTATCATAAACATCAGTAGCTGCTATTACATCTACTAAACTTCTTCGTTTTTTATTAACAAAAATCATAACCATACTTACAACATGGACTGGTAGGAAAAAAAGTAAATAATATAGCAAAAACGCACTGAATTGCCGTAAAAACACATGTGGTTTACTTACTTTGTAGCCATAAATGTTAGCAAGATGACTTTGTGTAATTAGCATGCCAAGTGTACGCCCGTTTTTAATAAATAAAGGCACAATGCTAATTAAAACAAACGCTGAAATATAAAAGCCGATTAGTAGAGCAATAAAATAATAGTTAAGTGCTTTATTACTAACTCTTATTAATTCTTCGTTTTGAAGAAATGATTGATGAGCTTTCGCAAATTCTTCTATATATAAATCGTTTACTGCTTTTTTATTCTCCGCACTATAGGAAACTTTCCACGGTGTTAATTCATTTATTGGTGCACTAAAATCAAAAAGACAATCAGCTTCTCCTTTGTGCAGGATCTTTTGATAATAGAGTTCAGGAGTATTTTTCTCTTCTTCCCCCAAACGAGGAGAAAGTGTACCGCTTGAATATCTTGTGACATTTCTATAAGTTTCACTTCCTAACTCTTCTTTAGGTGGAAACCCTACATAATAGCGATAAAGTGCTTCAGGATA
>JAAYSA010000023.1 GCA_012518455.1 Erysipelotrichaceae bacterium
GTGGTAAATAACAATGTCAGATAGTCAATTTTGGATAATTCTTATAGTTATTCTTACTGTCGGTGGCCTTCTTTATTTGGCCTCAGGTTTTATATATGTTCATAAAGGATATATGGCAGTTATTGAAAAAGATGGAAAGTTTTATGCAGTAAAACCTCGAGGTCTTTACTTTTTTCTACCAATGCGTGCTAGAAGGGTTGGTATGTATAAAATTAGAGAATACGAAGATATTGCCACTTTAAACGGGAAAACAATTGTTGTTCGTTATAACATTAAAGACTATAAAACATTTCACTATTCAGGAAGAGAAGTTACATATCTACTTGAAGTATTAAAAAAGAAACAACCAAATCTTGTTTTTAAAGATTTAGAAAAACTTTTGCCAACACTAGGAATAGAAATTATTTCTATAAAAGAGGAAAATTAAAATGTCGCAGCTTGTAATTTTATGGATTATTGTGTTCTTATTAGTAATAATTCTTGAATACATTACTTCACGCTTTATAGTGCTTTGTTTTGCACCTGGATCACTTGCTTCATTAATTTTATCAATGTTTAATATTGATTTAAGCATTCAGTTAATAGTATTTGGAGCCAGTTCTGCATTGTTTTTACTTTTACTTACATTAATTAAACTTTCAAAAAATAAAAAAATTAAGGAGTCACAAAAATGAAATTAACCTATATCGAATGGCCGCGCTTTAAAGACAAAATTAGCGCATTTACAACTACTAGAGCGGGTGGTGTAAGCGACACACCATTTAAAAGTTTAAACCTTTCATTTACTGTGGGTGATAGTAAAGAAAATGTAATTAAAAATAGAAAAATTCTATTTAAAGATCAAAATTTATCACCTGAAAATGTCGTTATTGTTCATCAATATCATAGTGATGTGTTTTCAGAAGTTACACAAAAAGATGCTGGAAAAGGTGTCAATGATGTAGAAAGTGGAGTTCGTGCTGATGGTCTCTTTACTACAGAAAAAAATCTTGCATTAGGCATTTTTCATGCTGACTGCGTACCTATTTTTATTTATGTGCCTTCTATCTCTTTAGTTGGGATAATCCATGCAGGCGAAATAGGATCCTTTAGTAAAATAACTAGAAAAGCCATTGCAAAGATCAAAGAGACTTATAAAATCAAACCAACTGAAATCTATGCGTTTATTGGGCCTTCTAGTCATTTTTCGCATCGAATCATAACTAAGGATCGTGCAACTGAAATTTTAAATAGTGAAGATAAAAAGTATGGAATCGTTAAGCTAATAAACGATAAATACAATCTTGATTTACCGCTTTTTAACTTTTTACAACTTAGAGATGAAGGTGTGCCTAGAGAAAATATAGATATAAGTGAATATTGCACATATGAAAATCCTGCCCTTTTCTTTTCATATGCAAGAGAAAACAAAACTGGCAGGAATATGTCTTTTATTAAAATTAAATAGTTATCCTAGTGGAAATTTCTTTTTAAAAATTCTTAAAACAGATTTAGGAACATAACGCGATATGTCGGCATTACCAAAGTAAAGTTCTTTAATTGTGCTACTTGAAACAAACATAAAATCAGATGTTGCCATAAAAAACACCATATCAATATTTTTATCTATATTTTTGTTAACTGCGGACATTTGAAATTCGTACTCGAAATCAGTAACTGCTCGTAAACCCCTAACAATTGAATATGCTCCTTTATTTTTGGCGTATTCTACTGTTAACCCTTCTGTATAGTCCACTATAACATTATCTAAGTTAACTTCTTTAATAGCCTCTTCAATCATTAATATACGTTCAGCCAATTCAAAAGTTGTCTTTTTATCTCGATTTTTTGCAACCAAAACAATTAACTTATCAAACATCTTACTAGCACGAATAATGATATCTAAATGTCCATTCGTAATTGGATCAAATGAACCTGGATAAACACCTATTTTCATCGTTAATTAATCCTCCAAATAATATATAAATTAGTTATACCGAAATGGTAATGACGAATTCTTTCATTTGCGTCTTCTCCTAATGAAAGTATATCATCCGTTTCTACTACAATTATAGCATTCTTTTTTAAGACACCTGATTTTTTTACTTCATCGACAATTTTTATAACGTCTTCATTATAAGGCGGATCAATAAACACAATGTCAATTTTGCTATTGATTCTATCATTTCGAAGCGCTTTTGCATAATTAATATTGAAAATGTCATACTTTTCTTCAATAAAAGCCAAATTGGTTTTGATACAGTTTACAGCATCTTTATTACTATCAACAAAGATAGCGTATTTAGCCCCGCGCGATAGAGCTTCAATTCCAAGAGCACCAGAGCCAGCAAACAAATCTAAAACATTAGAATTTATAACACTTGATCCTAACGCATTAAAAATAGCTCCCTTTACAACGTCTTTAGTGGGGCGAACTTCTTCTATGGTAGGTCTATTTAGTTTCCTACCTTTATATTTTCCTGCTATTACACGAAGTGGCAAAACTAATGTTTCCTTTCTTAAATGACTGAATTTATACAGTTATCTTAATTATAAATGTTTTAAGTATCTTTATAAACAAAACTTGATTAATGTGTTAACATTAATTAGTATGATTTTAAAAGTTTATGATGATACTTACAAAACTCTACGGTTAATATCAAAAGATGTCGATATTCCTTTAACTGCTAAAGATGAAAAATTAGCTTTATCCCTTTTAAAACATATAAAGGCTAGTCAAAATCCAGAAACTAGAGAAAAACACAAAATTCGCGAAGGTGTTGGACTAGCTGCTCCTCAAGTAGGAAAAAACAAACGAATTATTGCTATTCATTATCCTACTTCCGATAATTTTGTTACTCATGTTTTAGCTAATCCTAAAATCATAAAAGAGTCGGTTAGACGTGCCTTTTTATCAAGTGGCGAAGGTTGTTTATCTGTGCCTAGACCTATAGAAGGTCATGTATATCGTCACTATAAAATAACAGTTAAAGCATATGATGTTTTAAAAAAAGAATATGTAACAATCAATGCTACTGGTTATGAAGCAATTGTCCTTCAACATGAAATCGATCATTTAAACGGTATTCTTTTTTATGATCGCATAAATCCACTTCTTACATTTAACGCTTATCCTGATGCTGTTGAAATCTAACTTTACAATTAAGTATTTCTTGTTATAATTATGTTGATTAATTATTAAAAATATAATTAAGGAGTTTATTATGAACCTTGAAAGAAAGTTTGCTATGCCTGTATCCGTTTATGCTTTAGGAGGATTAGGCGAAGTAGGTAAAAACACCTATGTTATTGAAAATGATAACACACTTATTTTAATTGACGCTGGTGTCCGTTTTCCTGAAAGTTCAATGACAGGAATTGACTATGTCATTCCTGATTATACTTATATACGAAATAATAATAAAAAATTTAAAGCACTATTTATTACACATGGTCACGAAGACCATATTGGTGGTATTCCTTTTTTACTTCAAGCTGCTCATATTCCTGTTATCTACGCTCCACCTCTAGCTGCACAATTAATTCGACATAAACTTACAATGATGCGCGTTAGAACCACCGTCAACATTATTGAATATGAAGAGGACGATGTTATTACAATTGATGACTTTAAAGTCTCATTTTTCCACGTAACCCACTCAATTCCTGACTCTTTTGGAATTTGTGTTGATACCCCAGAAGGAAGAATTGTAACCACTGGGGACTTTAAAGTAGACCTTACTCCTATTGGAAGAGATATGAATTTAGGTAAAATTGCAGCACTTGGTAATGAGGGTGTTGACTTACTTCTTAGCGATTCTACTAACGCTGAAAACGAAGGACACACACCTAGTGAAAGAAATGTTATATCTGCAATAAATGATATTTATTCAACGACTAGTGGGCGTTTAATAATCTCAACTTTTTCTAGTAACATTTCACGGATTCAACAAATTGTCGAAGCCTCAATTAATTTCAATAGAAAAGTTGTTATTATTGGCCGTTCGATGGAAAGAGCCATTAAAGCTTCTCGCGAACTTGGTTACATTAAAATTCCTGACAGCCATCTAGTTGGTGTTGAAAACATTAATACACTTAGACTAAATGAAACTGTAATTTTATGTACAGGTTCTCAAGGCGAACCATTAGCAGCATTAAGTAGGATAGCAAACAATGATCACAAAAACGTTAAAATTATTCCTGGTGATACAGTTGTTTTCTCTTCTTCTCCTATTCCTGGAAACACAATTGAAATTGATAATGTCGTTAATAAACTAACTAGATTAGGTGCAAAAGTTTTAACCAATTCAATTCTTCGTGATATTCATAGTTCAGGACACCCAAGTAGACAAGAATTAAAAATAATTCTACGTTTATTCCGTCCTAAATACTTTATGCCTATTCATGGTGAATATCGAATGCTTAAATTACATGCTGATTTAGCAGTAACTGTAGGCGTAGATCCAAACAATGTATTTGTTTGTAAGAACGGCGAACAACTAATATTAAATAACGGACGTATTACTCGTGGTCCCTCAATACCAGCTGAATCTATTTATATAGATGGTGTTTCAATTGACGGTATTTCTGATGCAGTCCTTCATGATCGTAGAAGACTATCAGAAGATGGGATGTGTGCAGTTTTCATTCCAATTGATGCAAAAAGTAATACTTTATTATCAAAAGCGGTTTTATATACTCGTGGTTTTGTAACATTTAGTGCTTCTAAGCTAATTCCAACAGCAGAAAAATTACTAAATGATGAACTTGAAGCATTAATGAGTAGAAAAACAACTACTTTTGGAGAACTCAAACTAACTGCAAAAATTGTTCTTGAACCATACTTTTATGAAAAAACCGGTCGTAATCCAATGATAATACCCGTAATTATGAATAAAGCGGAGGAGTAATGTTTATATTAGCTTCTCAATCACCCCGACGAAAACAACTCTTGAAACTTATTCAAGATGATTTCATTATTGAGGTTGCTGATATAGATGAGGCTGCAATTCATGCCTCAAATAGTGAACTTGCTAAAGAAATTAGTAAATTAAAAGCATATGCAGTTTTTAAAAATCATCCAGATGCTACGGTTTTAGCAGTCGATACCATCGTTATTATCGACAATGAAATATTAGGAAAACCAAAGGATAGAAATGATGCTTTTAAAATGCTTAGAAAATTAAGCGGACGACAACACCATGTTATTAGTGGTTTTACTTTAATAAATAAAAATAGCGAAATTAATCGCAGTATAGTAACCGAAGTTTATTTTAATAAATTAAGTGATGAAGACATTAATCGCTATATCGACAGCGGTAGTCCTTTTGATAAAGCCGGTGCATATGGCATTCAAGATGAAGATTTTAATTTAATTAGTCATATTGAAGGAAGTTACTATAATGTTATGGGGCTTCCAGTAGAAGCGCTTAAAAAACATATTAAAAACGAGTGACAATCACTCGTTTTTAATATTGAAATCACTCACAACTTCTTTTAATCGGTCTTCAATCAAGAGGACCATTTTTTTACTCATTGTAATAATATTAACTACGCCTTCTTTTTTTAATTTCTCTTTGTCTACTAAACTTTGGTCAATACAAACCAATGTTAATCTAGTACCCGTTAAAGAAAGAGACTTAATATTATCTTTTCCTCCACAGACTTCATAAAAACTTGAATAATCAATTGTTTTTACTTTAGTGCTTCTTTTTTTATTTATCGCAGGGATAATGTAAAAAAGTGCAATTATTACAGCAATTAATAAAGCAAGTGCAAGAGCAATATAAAGTGAATATGCTTTTAAAAAATCATCAAAACTCATCTATTTATCCTCATTTTTATCTTTCATAAATGTAGAATTTAATACATCAAAATATGTATTATTTTCATGGTGAATTAATTGGAATGTTTTATCACTCAACCAAATTCTAATTGTATAATCTTCGTTCATTTCTAATGTTAAGTGATCATATCCAATAATTGTCTTTTTAGCAACGGGATCAAATTTAATAACATGATTTGGGTTTAATATTAACGGTGAATTAATTGAGCGATAAGAGCGATTTGATAAAGCTGCTATTTCTTGTAGTTGTAATATTTCAAGTCCTCTTTCAACAAGAGCCCCACCTAAAGAACGATTATAAGCGCTGCTTCCAAGTTGAGAAGAAACATTAAGGCCATTGCCATAAAAGGCGTTAGTTAAAAAATCATCAATATAAATATTAGTTATTAGTGTGTGGAATGGGTTTTCAATTCTTATTTCATTTACAGCAAAAATGTTCTTTTTTAATGTATTTGTTGCAATTTCAGCTTCAATTAGGCGATATTTTTTTGAATTTGCGCCATTTTTAATACGATTAATTACCTCTTCTATTTCACTTGGTTTATAATCACAGAAAAAACCCAAAGTACCAGTTCGAACACCAATAAAATGAATAAGATCAAGTTTTTCAATATAATAGTGAATTGCTCTTAAAAGGGTACCATCGCCACCTATAAAAATTACAATATTAGGGTTCTCATCATCAATAGTTATTTTAGATGACATTAGTTTCTTTTTAATTTCTTCGGCGATTTTTACACTTAATTCATCACCACGTACATAAACGGCTACTTTCATCGCATTCTTTAATTCCTTTCTAATTTAGTGTATCATAAAAAAGAAAGGTCGTAAGATAAACATGTCAACAAATATTGAAATTGAAGCTAAAACATTAATTAGTGAAGATGATTACCATAAAGTTATAAAAAAACTCTCTTTAGAAAATAAAGATTTTGTTACACAAACAAATCATTATTTGGAAACACCAAACAATCATTTATTAAAACACGGAATTAGTTTACGTGTCCGTGACCTAAAAGGTTGTACTCTTACCTGTAAAATTCCTTTAGCAGAAGGTTTATTAGAAAAAAATCAATCTATTAGCAAAGATGAATTTAAATCATTTAAAAAAGATGGGCATTTTCCAGATGGAGATATCTCACTATTTTTAGAAAGTATTGGCGTTGATTTGACTAAACTAAAAATTGTTGCTTCTTTAGAAACTAAACGATATGAATTAGACTATTTAGGTTGTAAATTAGCTGTTGATGAAAACATTTATGGTCATAATCGTTCTATTATTGACTATGAATTAGAAATGGAAGGTTCATCAATAGATAACGCAAATAACTCCCTCGTTGCCTTTTGTAAAGATGTTGGAATTAAATATGAATTAAGCCAGCGTTCAAAACAAAAAAGAGCAATGGATGCAATGCTATAAAAAAACTAGCCAGTTGGCTAGTTTTCTATTTGTTTAATGTGCTCACAATTGAAGTAATCGGGACAACCATGCGGGCAACAACTTTCCATCGCCAAACGTCTAGCAGGAGAAATAAAGGTCATAATTTCTTCGCTATTATACCCAACTTGAATGCGCCTATCATCGACGATGATTGGCCTTTTTAAAACAGAAGGATTTTCTTTAATAAAAGCAATTAGTTCTTTTATTGTCATTGAATCAACATCGATATTATTGTCTTTAATTACCTTGCTTCTAGTTGAAATAATATCATCAGTACCATTTTCCGATTTACTTAAAATATCTTTGAGTTCTTCTTCATCAAGAGTAGCTTTAAAAATATTGTGTTCCTCATAAGGAATACGTTGATCATCAAACCATTGTTTGACTTTTCTACAAGAGGAGCAACTAGGTGAAACATAAATTTTAATCATAATTACCTCGATATTATTTTACCCTATTTTATATTGATACACAATGCACGGAATTCAAATTTTATACATTTTTAATGTTAATATTGCTAAAATGGCTCCTTTTTAAAATAACTTAATATTTTGTGTTTTTTCAATAGTTATTACTTGTAATAAAAATTGACTATAAAGTGGTAGTTTATTATAATTTAAATTACGTGATTAAGGAGGATTTTATGCGTGTCTTAAGTGGAATTAAACCAACCGGTCGTCTTACTTTAGGAAACTATATTGGTTCATTACGTAATTTTAAGGCTTTCCAAAATGAAAACGAAGTTTTTATATTTATCGCTGATCTACATGCTTTAACATTACCAATTGAACCTGATTTTTTACGTTCCAACACTCGAGATCTCGTAGCCTTTTATTTAGCTGCCGGTTTAGATCCCAAAAAATGTGTAATTTTTAAGCAATCAAGCGTTAGTGCTCACGCTGAACTAAATGCCATCTTACAAAATTTTCTTTACATGGGTGAATTATCAAGAATGACACAATTTAAAGATCAAAGTTTAAAAATGGATCAAAATGCAATTGGTTTGGGTCTTTTCGCTTATCCTGTTTTAATGGCTAGCGATATAGTTCTCTATGATTCAAAGGTTGTTCCCGTTGGCGAAGATCAAATTCAACATGTTGAAATAACTCGTGACTTAGTAAATCGCTTTAATAATAGATACGGCAAAATTCTAGTTATGCCTGAAGCTAAAGTTACAAAAGTTGGCGCACGAATCATGTCTTTAAGTGATCCAACAGTGAAAATGTCAAAAAGTAATGAAAAAGGCGATGTTTATTTAAATGATTCTCCCTCTGTTATTAGAAAAAAAATCATGTCAGCTGTTACAGATTCAGGTAATGAAGTAAAATTTGACCCTGAAAACAAACCTGGCATTTCCAATCTTTTAACTATTTATGCAGCCATGAAAAACATATCAATTATAGAAGCTGAATCTCATTTTAAGGAATCTCGTTATGGGGATTTTAAAAAAGCTGTCGCAGAAGCTGTTCTTGAAGAAATAGTACCATTCCAAGAAAGATATAAATCAATTTTAAATTCTTCTTTAGTTGAAGAAGTTTTAGAAGATGGTGCAATTCGTGCTTCTAAAGTTGCCAATATTACATTAAATCGTGTTAAAAAAACAGTTGGATTATTATAATGAATAGCAAAAAATATATTATTGCCATCGATATGGATGGTACTCTTCTTACTGATTCAAAAAAAATCACACCTAAAACGGTTGATTTTTTAAAGAAGTTAAATAACGAAGGCCATTGTATCGTTATTGCTAGTGGTCGACCACTGCGTGCCTGTATTAAATATCAAGAACAATTAGAAGTAAAAGCACCTATTATTTGTTACAACGGTGCCCTTGTAATAGATCCTCACAACAATCAAATTAAAAAGCGCATTGTAACTCTTAACCGGAAATATGTTAGTCAAATCATCGATCAAATCGGTCTTGATAAACTAGATAACATGATGTTAGAAACAGAAAATCACATTTATTTACTTAAAAGAGATGACCAATTAAATGTATTCTTTTGGAATCAAGGTTTAGATGTAATTTATGGTGAGCCTTGTGAACATCTAAATGAAGATTCAATGACTCTTATTTTCAAATTGAAGGAAAGAAACCCTGAATTTGATGACTTTATAGTTAAAACCGTTGAACAATATCCCAATTTCAATCTACGGTTTTGGGATGATAGTTCTTACTGCGAAGCTTTTTTAACAAACGGAACAAAAAAATATGCTTTTAAATATTTAGCAGAGCAATTGGGTTTTGATCATAATCAAACAATCGCTATTGGAGATGCCGAAAATGATATAGGCATGATTGAATGGGCTCGCTATGGTATTGCAATGAGTAATAGTGTAGAAATAATTAAAAATGCCGCCACTCATATTACCAAAGATGATAATAATAATGACGGCATTATCGAAGTACTAAAAGAAATTATTTATCAATAATACTTAGCATTGACAAATGATATTCATTAGCGGTTTTAACCGCTTTTTCTTTTGAAACTAAGCTCTTGACTCCATAATAAAATTTACACTTTGGTTCAGTCCCACTAGGTCTAATTGTAACGGTGTTTTCATTTTCTAAATAAAATTTAATCACATCGCTTTGTGGAAGTTTAATTTTTTCATCCCCTTTTATAGATTGACGAATTCTTGTTAAATAATCTTCAATAGCAATAACTTTTTGATCCGCGATTTTTTTTGGAGGTGTAGCACGTATCTTTGAAAGCATTTCTTCCATTTCTAATGCACCTTTTGCACCTTCAAAAGTTATTGATTTAGTTATGTCAGAATAATATCCATGTTTACTACACAAAACATCATAAGCTTGATCTAATGTCATGTCTTTTTTCTTATAATAATTCGCCATCTCTAGATACATAACTAATGCTTGAAGAGCATCTTTATCACGAACAAAAGGTTTAATTAAGCAACCATAACTTTCTTCATATCCAAATTCAAAATGCGCATCCCCACTAACTTCATCTAATGAATATTCATGACCTATAAACTTAAAACCGGTTAAAAACAACTTAACATTAATTCCATAACTTTTAGCAACATCTACACCTAGTTTTGAAGTAACAATTGTGGTATAAAGCGTACTGTTTTTGCGTAAAAGACCGCGTTTTTGCCGTTCGCTTAATAAATAATCAAGCAATAATGCGCCAGAATCATTTCCTGTAAATAAATCGTACTTGCCAAATCTATTTCGATATCCAACACCTACTCTATCAGCATCTGGATCAGTAACAACTATTAAATCAGCTTCTACATCTTCCGCTATAATAAGTGCTTGCTCATAGGCAGCAGGGTCTTCTGGGTTCGGACTTTTTGTATTATCAAAACCAGGTAGCGGATCAAGTTGACTAGATACAGGATAAACAGCATAACCTAATTCATTTAATAACCTCATCCCTAACATTGAGCCTGTACCATGTTGAGGAGAAAAAACAACTTTAAAGTCATCTTTCCTTAATTCATTGTTTATTTGAATACTTTTTACAGCTTCTATATATTTATCATCAAAACTCAATGGAATTTCATGAGTGATACCATTTTTTTTACAAACGGGTGTTTTAAGATTTAAAAAATCTGGTAATTTATTAATTTGTTCTAACAATCCATCAATCTTTTCAGGAATTAACTGACACCCATCCTCATCATATACTTTGTAACCATTATATTCTTTTGGATTATGAGAAGCAGTTATTACAATTCCCCCAATACAATTTAGTTCTCTGACTGCGTAACTTAGTTGTGGAGTTGGGCGTAAAGAATTAAAAACATAAGCATCAAATCCCATTTTATTTAATGTATTAGCTATATCCATCGTAAATTCTCGCGACATATATCTATTATCGTGAGCAATAGCAACACCTCTTTTTTTAGCGTTCTTACAAATTGTGCTTAAATAATTAGCGAATCCTATTGTAGCTCTTCTAACTGTAAAAATATTAAGGCGATTAGTACCTGCGCCTAATAATCCTCTCATTCCAGCGGTGCCAAACTCAACATCTTTAAAGAAAGCATTTTCTATATCTTCTTTACTCATTAACTTAAGTTCATTTTTTAGATAGTCCGGCATTTCTGGATGATTGAGCCAAGAATAATATTTTTCACTAATTTTCATAAAATAACCTCTATCTAATTTTTTCAATGATTTCTTTCATATCATCAGGTAATTCTGCTATAAATGTTTTCTTATTCAAATATGAAAATGGATGCGGAAGTTTTTTAAATTTAAGCTCACCTGCATGAAGACATAAACGAAAAACATTTAAGTATTCATTAAGAGTTCTATCACCATATTTAAGATCACCAAGTAATGGATGATTAATAGCAGAAAAATGTGCTCTTATTTGATTAAATCGACCAGTAATAAGATGAATTTCTACAAACGTAATGTTTTTAAAATATTTGATCGCCTTATATTTAGTAATTGCTTCTTTCTTTCGGTCGCTCTCTTCGTTGTCATTTTTCTTTACAAATGAAATAAATGTTTCCTCATCTTTTTCAAGCTCAAATTTAATTTCGCCTTCTTTTTGCAATTTTCCCGAGCATAATGCATAGTATTTTCTTACTACTTCATCTCGTTTAACAAGAGCATCACTCAACACTTGAGCAATTTCTAAAGTTTTAGCAAAGATTATTAAACCAGTCGTTTCTTGATCTAAACGATGAACGGGCGAAGGAATAAATCCTCGGTTACTAGGATCAAATTCGCCTTTACTTTCTAAATATGTTAGTACTTCATTCGTTAATGTTTTAACTCTTTCAAGACGAGTACTATGAACTAGTAATCCTCTCGGTTTATCTAATACTAAAATAGCATCATCTTCATAAATGATTTCAGCAGTCATGGGTATACGTTCAAATACATAAATAGTCGAAAAATCTTTAAGTTGTTGATCAGTTAGAAAAATGCTTAATTCATCACCTTCAACAAGGATAGATTGAGGAAGGGCAGTAAAATCATTAATTTTAATATCTTTGCGCCTAAATTGACGATATATAAAGCTTCTTGGAGCACGACTTAAAACTTTTTGTATATATTTATCTGCTCTTTGATTAGCATCAACTTTCGTTATTTTATAAATTTTCTTTACCATGACCTTATTTTACCACATTTATATTCGTAATTTATGATTTATTAATGACAAAATACACTTTAATGATATAATGTTTCTTGCGACGGAGAAATACCCAAGCGGCTGAAGGGGCGGGCTTGGAAAGCTCGTAGGCCTGTAACAGGGCGCGAGGGTTCAAATCCCTCTTTCTCCGCCATAAAAAAACTCGCTAAC
>JAAYSA010000024.1 GCA_012518455.1 Erysipelotrichaceae bacterium
AGTTAATAGATAAACAATTACTAATATTTGAATTTTTAAAATGATTTAATCGTGCATTTTTTCTAAAAAGGCTGCTAAATCAGCTTCGTTTTCAAATTCGAGGGAAATTTTCTTTTTTGTTTTAACAATCTTAACATTAAGTTTTGTTTCAAGTTTTTTAAGTCTTTTATCTTCTTTTTCTCCGCGATATAACCTAGCTTCTTTTTCTACATCTCTTACAGTAAGACCTTCTTTAACAACTTTATTAGCAAGATCAATAGCGATATTTTCCGGAAGCGTTATTAAAGCTCTAGCATGACCATATTTAATTTTATTTTTTAAAACCATATTTATGATTTGATCAGGTAATGTCAAAATTCTTATAAAACTCGAAATTTGTGCTCTACTTTGATGTGCTAAGCGAGCAAGTGACTCTTGAGAATATTTATATTTTTTTGAAAGAGAGGAGCAAATTATAGCTATTTCTATAGGATTTATATGATGTTCATCTCTAGCCACTGCTAAAAGAATCAAAAGCATTTCTTCATCATTATAATTTGCTACCATTACAGGAAGTTCACCAATATTAGCTGCTCTTGCAGCATATAATCGTTTTCTTCCTACAACTACTTCATAATGATCTTTTTTTTGTCTTACAATTAATGGCTCTAAAGGAACATTTGTCAAATATGCATTAATAAGGAATGACAAATCTTCTTTTTGAAATTTAATTTGTTTTAAAAAAGAATTATCATCTATATCGTTTACAACTACTTTTTTCATTGGTAATGATTTATATTCATTTTCTAACAAATATAAAACATTAGTTTTTGAATACTTAGAAACTAATTCTTTTAAATCATTCTTAACTATTTTGTTTTTCTTATTCATTATCTAAAACTTCTTTCGCAAGACTAAGATATGCTAATGAACCCGCACTAGTTGGCTTATATAAAATAATAGGTAATCCCTTAGCACAAGCTTCTGCAATGGAAACGTTACGAGGTATTTGTGTAATAAAGGTTGATTCTTTAAATAAACCTCGTATTTGTTGAGCGATTTCAATTGATAAGCGAGTTCTACTATCAAACATAGTTAATAAAAATCCTTCAATTTGTAACTCTTCGTTATATTCATTTTGAATTTGTTTAATTGTAGAAAGAATTTGAGCGACAGCTTCTAGCGCAAAATATTCACATTGAACAGGAATAATCACTGAATCAGCAGCTACCAAGGCATTTGTACTTAATAGACCTAATGATGGAGGACAATCAATAATAATGTAATCATATTGTTTTTTTATTTTCTTTATCAATTCTGTTAAAAAATAAAAAGGGTGTGTTTCTTTTCCCATTGCCTCTATATCTGCACTTGCTAAACTCAGTGTTGCAGGTAAAACATCTAATGTTTTCATTACGCTTCTTTTAATAATTCTATTTACGTCAACATCTTTGAAAAGTCCATCATAAATACTGCTTTTTAGTATTGTACTATCAATTCCAAGACCCCTTGATGTATTACCTTGTGGATCCATGTCAATTAATAAAACACGCCTACCAAAATGGGCTAGACTACTTGAAAGATTTATTGCGGTCGTTGTTTTTCCAACACCACCTTTTTGATTTGCAATCGCAATTATTTTACTCATATCGATAACCTCTATTAATTACATAGATAGTATATCATGTTTCACGTGATGAATATAATTAATGACATCTAAAGAGGTTTGCCTTTAATTTGAGAATATGGTCTTGGATATTTAATTGGTGTATTAGCCTTTTTCTTAAATATTATATTGTATCGTTCTACTTTATCAGTTTCTAAGTACATTGGCTCTAAAAAAATAACATCTAAATTGAGTTTTTTAACGGCTTTTTGCGATACTTTTAATTCTTTTAAACCTTGCTTACCTTTCATTGCAAGCATGATTCCGTCAACTTTAATATACGGTATACATAACTCTAATAAAATATTTAATGGAGCTACGGCTCTTGCTATCACGACATCATAAAATTCGCGTTTTTCATTAATGTATTCTTCGGCTCTATTATTTATTACAATAACATTTTTTAGATTTAGTTCATCAACTATATTTCCTAAAAAATTGCATTTTTTCTTAGTTGCTTCTAATAATGTTAATTTAATTTCAGGAAATACTA
Organism: Erysipelotrichaceae bacterium; assembly: GCA_012518455.1. Taxonomy (GTDB): domain Bacteria; phylum Bacillota_I; class Bacilli_A; order RFN20; family CAG-826; genus JAAYSA01. Next base: position 2,139 of record JAAYSA010000024.1, read on the forward strand.
TTTTTAAAGGAATACCTGGAAAACCAGCTCCAGTACCAACATCAATCACATTATCTTCTTTAAAGTTATGAATAGTTCCACACAATATTGAATCATAAAAATGTTTTTCAATTATTTCTTCTTTTTTAGTTATTGCAGTTAAATTAAATTCATTATTTTTTTCAACCAAAAGAGTGGCATATCTATCTAGCTTATCAATCATGTCATCAGTGATTTTTATACCCTTTTCAAGTAATTTTTTCTTAAGTAATTGATAATCCATTACATTGATTCCTTTTTAATATGTAGCATTAAAATTGCGATATCACTAGGATTAACACCACTAATCCTTTTGGCTTGACCTATAGTTAAAGGATTTACTTTATTTAGCTTTTCTCTTGCCTCAAGTCTAATTCCCTCTAGTTTTAAATAATCAATTCTCTCAGGAATTTTATAATCTTCTGCTTTTGCATATCTAAGTGCTTCACTTTCTTGCCTAGCTATATACCCTTCATATTTAACCATTACTTCTAATTGGAAAATCGCTTCATCATCGAGTTTTATATCCTTTAAATCATCTACAAAGTTAAGTAATTCTTTGTATGTCACATTTGGTCTTTTTAAAATTTCAAAATTCGTTAAACCACCATTAAAATTGGGATATCCTTTTTTATCCAAATATTCTATAACCTCTTTAGTACCTTTTAAATAGGTGTTTTGTAAAATTGATAGTGTTTTTGTGAGGTTTTTCCTTTTATTATCAAACGCTTCATATCTTTCTTTGTTGATCAATCCTAATTTGAATCCTTTTTCAGTTAATCTTAAATCCGCATTATCGTGCCTAAGTAGTAAACGATATTCAGCTCTACTAGATAAAAGACGATAAGGTTCTTTTGTACCTCTTGTTACTAAGTCATCAATCATAACGCCAATATAGGCTTCATCACGCCGTAAGATAAATGGTTCCTTGCCTCTAATTTTTAAAACTGCATTTATACCTGCAATTAATCCTAGTCCAGCGGCTTCTTCATAACCAGATGTTCCACATATTTGTCCTGCACCGTATAAACCTTCATATTTTTTAAGTTCAAGGGTTGGTTTAAATTGTCTTGGTTCAAGTGCATCATATTCAATTGCGTAAGCATACTTTAAAATAACAGCATTTTCTAATCCTTTTAAAGAACGCACCATTTTATCTTGAACTTCTTCTGGCATACTAGTTGAAAAGCCCTGCAAATACATTGAATCATTATAAATCGATTCGGGCTCTAAAAATAGTTGGTGCCTTTCTTTATCAGCAAACCTAACAATTTTATCTTCAATACTAGGACAATATCTAGCACCGATACCAGTTACAATACCACCATACATAGCCGAATCCTTCAAATGATTTCGTATAATCTTATGTGTTTCTTTTTCTGTGTATAAAAGATAACAAACTATTTGATCTTCTAGTTTGTGAATTTTGTCCGTTGTATAAGAAAAATTTAAAGGTCCTTCCATTCCATATTGCGGAACCATTTTAGAATAATCAATTGAGTCAGCCTTTATTCTTTGAGGTGTTCCAGTTTTTAGTCTAACAACTTCAAACCCCATCTTTTCAAGTTCATTTGAAAAACCTTTAACGTTATCTTCACCTTCTGGGCCTTTGTCTATAACTTTATGACCAACCAAAAGTCTCGACTCTAAAAAAGTACCCATTGTTAAAATTGTCGCATTTGCTTTAAAAGTTCGTCCATCTTCTAAAATTACTCCATACACTTTTTTATCATCTCTAATTAAATTTATTACTTTACCTTCAATTACATCTAAATTAGGTGTATTTAAGACGACACTTTGAACATATTTAGGATACCCAAGTTTATCTTCTTGTGCTCTAAGACACTGAACGCCTGGCCCCTTTCCAGTATTTAACATTTTAATTTGTAGCGGATTATGATCAGCGAAAATGCCCATCATACCGCCTAGAGCATCAATTTCTCGAACAACTATCCCTTTTGCACTCCCTCCAATGTTAGGATTGCACGGCATATTAGCCATCATTTTAATATTTAAAGTTAAAAGAAGGGTTTTTGCCTCTAATTTTGCACTAGCTAAGGCGGCCTCTACACCAGCGTGACCACCACCTACAACAATTACTTCGTAGTCTTTATTCATTAACCAACAGATCCTTCCATATCTAGTTGTAATAATCGATTTAATTCGACAGCATATTCCATAGGTAATTCACGACTAAATGGTTGAATAAATCCCATTATAATCATTTGCGTTGCTTCTTCTTTGCTAATTCCTCTACTCATTAAATAAAATAATTGTTCCTCATTTATTTTACTTACGGTTGCTTCATGCTCAATAAATGATTCATTATTAAACATTTCATTTTTAGGAATCGTATCGCTCTTACTAATTTCATCTAGAATAAGAGTGTCACATTCAACATGACTTCGAGAATTTTTAGCTTTCGAATGAATTCGCACTGTACCTCGATAATTAGCAACTCCGCCACTATGAACAATTGACTTAGATATAATATTTGAACTCGTTTCAGGCGCAAGATGAATCATTCTTGCTCCGGCATCTTGATATTGCCCTTTACTTGCAACTGCAATAGAAATACATGTACCTTTTGCATATTTGCCTGCCAAAATGCAGGCTGGATATTTCATATTAACTTGACTGCCAATATTACCATCAATCCACTCCATCGAGCCACCTTCATGAACATATGCTCTTTTAGTAACCAAATTAATAATATTGTTTGACCAATTTTGTATGGTAGTGTATCGACATTTTGCATTTTTTAAAACAACAATTTCGACAACTGCTGCATGCAATGAATCTGTTGAGAAAATCGGCGCAGTACATCCTTCAACATAATGAACATCAGCACCTTCATCAACAATAATTAAAGTTCTCTCAAATTGACCGGTTTTTACATTATTGATACGGAAATAAGATTGAAGTGGTTTTTCCAATTTAACACCTTTTGGAACGTAAATAAATGTACCCCCTGAAAAAACTGCACCATTTAAAGCAGAGAATTTATTGTCTTGGTAGGGTACAACTGTATTAAAATATTTACGATAAATATCTGGGTATTTTTGAATAGCTTCTTCAGTTGAAATGAATATAACTCCCTTTTCTTCAACTTCCTTGAGCATGTTGCTATAAATGACTTCAGATTCATATTGTGTCGTTACTCCAGCTAAAAATTTTTGTTCCGCTTCAGGAATTCCAAGACGATTAAAAGTTTCCTTAATAACAGGAGGAACATCATTCCAATTTCTTTTTTCACCTTCAACGACACGAGTAAAATATGTGTAACTGTCAAAATTTAGGTCATCCAATTTTGGACCAAACGATGGCAGTGGCATTTCTTTAAACTTTTTAAAAGCTTTAAGTCTAAAATCCAAAACCCACTGTGGCTCATTTTTAAATGCACTGATTTTACGTACGATTTCATCACTTATACCAAGTCCAGAATCTATAATAGTTTGATCTTCATCTCTAAAACCGTATTTGTATGGGTCAAATTTTATTCTTCTAGTCATTTATTTATTCCTTCTGCTTGATCCAAAAGATGTTTTAGACCTTCCCATCCTATTGTTGCGCACTTAATTCTTGAAGCTTGTTTTCCAGTGTTGATAAAAACAATCGCTTCATCTAAAATTTCTTCATCAAATGGTTCGCTTTTAAGCATTGCTAAGTAATTATTGATTACCTTATTAGCTTCATTGAGCGTTAATCCTTTAATTAGTTCACTCATAATGGAAGTGCTCGCAATAGAAATGGCACATCCTACTCCATCCCAAAGAACATCTTCAACAATATCATTTTTAATTTTCAAATAAATGTGCAAATCGTCGATGCAACTTACAGAATCCATGTGAATTGTCAAATAACTGTTATCAATTGGAGTCTTTTTATTGCGTGGCTTGGAGTAATGATCCATTATGATTTGACGCATTAAATCAGAATTACTTGAAATAGACATCTAGAAAATTACCTCCTTTTTTACACACTTCAACAAAAGTATCGATTTCATCTTTGGTTGTATATAGGTATACACTCATTCTAATTGTTGAATGAGTCTTTAGAAAATTAGTTAAATTTTTGGCGCAATGTTGACCACTTCGAACAGCGATTCCATAACTATTGAAAAAAGTTGCAGCATCTTGTGCGAAAACGCCTTTAATATTTAATGTTATGATTCCTGATTCTGCTGTTTCGTTATAAATTATCACATTGTCCAACTCTTTTAATTTCTTGATAGCATAGGATCTAATTTCTGTTTCATGATTTCTTATGTTATCCATCCCTAAATTTCTTAAATAGTTAATGGCGGCATTTAGGCCAAAAATTCCTTCTAAATTTAATGTTCCTGCTTCAAATTTTCTTGGAGGTTTGTAATACTTGACTTCGCCACACATATTAAAACGTGAATTCATGCCTCCACCTGTTAATAATGGTTCCATTTTTTCAAGTAATTCGTATTTACCATATAAAACCCCAAGACCAGTTGGTCCTATCATTTTATGTGAACTAAATGTCAAAAAGTCTATATTTAAGTCTTTTACGTCAGTTTTTATATGTGGAACGCTTTGCGCACCATCTACAACCAATATTGCATTTTTCTCATGTACTATTTTAGCAATTTCCTTAATGTCAATAATAAAACCTAAGACATTAGTTATGTGAGCAATTGATACAACTTTAGTTCTATCAGTTATTGTTTCTTTAACATTGTCTGCAGTTAAGCGTCCTTCTTTATCTAATGGAATATAACGAATAATCGCACCAGTAATTTCACTTACTTTAAACCAAGGTAATAAATTTGAAGCGTGTTCGGCTTCAGAAACCAAAATTTCATCACCTTTTTTTAAGTTACAAACTCCATAACCGTAGGCAACTAAATTTAAGGACATTGAGTCACCAGAGGTGAAAACTACTTCATTAGCATCAGCATTTATGAAATTAGCAACATTAGCTCTTGTTTCTTCAACACGTAAATCAACAAGATGTGCAATATCATAATCACCACGGTGTGCATTCGATGTTAATTCTTCCAAATATTCATTAACAGCTTTAATAACAACTTTGGGTTTTAATGTTGTTGATGCGTTATCTAAAAAGATCAATGGTTTACCGTTGATTTGTTTTTTTAACATTGGAAAGTCATTTCGAATTAAATTAACATCATACATTTTGAAATGCTCCTTCTAAATAATTGATGAGTTGTTTTCTTGTTTTTTCTTCATCGTATAAACTAATAATAGGTTCTAAATAACCTTTAACAATTAAAGTTTTAGCAGTTTTTTCACTTAAACCTCTTGACTGCATATAAAAGAGATGGTCTTCATTTATTTTACCGACGGTAGCTGAATGAGAAGCAATGACTTTATTGTTGTTAATTCGTAAAATTGGATTAGCTTTTGCAACTGCATTTGCATCAAAAACAATAATTTTTGTTTTTTGGTGAGCTTCACAACCTTCAACATTATCATTAATTAGTGAATCGCCCGCAAACACTAACTGTGACTTATCTAAAATTACACCATAATTAATCATACTTGAGGTTGTATTAGGTTTAATATGATCAAAATTGATATTAAAGTTTTTAACTAACTTTTCTTTTACTAAAGTAGACAAGGAAAACACCGCTTTAGCGTTTTCGCCCATTAATTTAGTTGTAAGGTCAATGTTTCTTTTTGAGTTATTAAAGTCGGCTAAAGCGAATACAACATTTGCGCTATCCATCAATGAAAAAAAACGTGTTACTTTGTGACAATTATCGTCCAATAAAATAGTTGTTTTCCCTTTAAAACAAGGCGAAAATGTATAATTAATGGCATTTTTGCAGGCTTTAACTAAAATTAAAAGACTGTGTTCTTTGGTTCCTTTTAATACAATGTTTGATATATTTTCATTGATGTTTTTTTCATCTATAACCAAAGTAGCATCGTTTATTTCTAGAGTTAAGGTCGCATTTTGGATCATTAAAAACTCTCTTTCACAGCACATTCGCCTAAAGCAATTATTTGGTCATCACGACGATCAACTCGTATACCATGTTCTGCGTGAACCCATTCATATCCTTCACGATCAATTCTTTCAATTATCGATGTATCTCCATCAAGCACAATTTTACCATTTATCATTAAAATTGCTCTTGTTGGTGAAACTAAATCATATAATCTTGCGTAATGAGAAATTATTAAAAATGTTCTTTTTCCATCTTTTTCTTTATCAATTTGTTCCGCAACGGCTTTAACCCCATCAACATCCAAACCAGAATCAATTTCATCAAGCATTACAAAATCAGGTTTAATTAATTTCATTTGTAAAACTTCATTTCGTTTCTTTTCTCCACCAGAAAATCCTTCGTTTAAATTACGATGAGCAAAATCTAGTGGCATGCCCATTTCTTTACTCGCTTTATTAAAAAGATTAAAGAGTTTAATAGCGGAAATTGGCCGTTCACTTCTAGCATTAAGAGCAGCATTAATAAAATCACTATTTACTACACCTGGAACTTCAGCAGGATTTTGAAAACCTAAAAACAATCCTGCTATTGAACGTTCATCAACGCTCATAGCAAGCACATTTTTACCATCTAGATAAATGGTTCCATTAAGTACTTCATAATTAGGATTACCCATAATAACTTGAAGTAATGTTGATTTACCGTGTCCGTTTGGGCCAAGAAGAGCGACCACTTCTCCATCTTCTACTTCTAAATTGATGCCAGAAAGGATTTCTTTTCCTTCAACCGCAACATGTAAATCACTAATTTTTAGGTGTGCCATACGTCCCTCCAAATGTCTGCCTTATTTTACAACTTTTAAATTGTTCTCTCAACGAAAACGATAATTTAAACTTTTTAAAAGCAATTTTTTACCTGTTTTCGTTGTTAAAAATAATAATTTTTAAAATCATAACAAATTTTATAAATATTCTAGTTGAATTAAACATTATAAAAAGATAGAATAAATAAGCATATTTATTAGAGGAGGAAAACTAGGATATGAAGAAACGCTCAATAACCATCGCTCTTACTGCGTTTGCTAGTCTAGCTACTTTGGCTGGTTGTAGTAAGCCTGTAACTCCTAAGGATGGTTACTTGTTATCGATGTCCGGTAAAGATGGTGAAACTGTTTCAATCTCTGCTGAAGAGTTTTTTAACAAATATTTAAAAACCAAAGCCGGAATCAAAGGTTACTATGATGCGCTCTATGAAGTCGTTGTCCGCGAACTTTTTGAAAGCAAATTAGTAACAAAACGCGCTGAACTTTATGAAGAAGCGAAGCAAAAAGTCGCCAGCGCTAAAGAAGATGCCAAGAAAAATGCCACCGCAGATTCAAATTATGATAAAGAATTTCAAAAAGTTCTTGATGATAATGGCGTCGAAAATGAAGATGAACTCTTAGAAAAATTCGCTTACGATTTAATGAAGGTTGAAGTTAAGGATCAATTTTATGATGCCGGCGAAACTTCATGGGCTCCAAATGCTTGGAAAGAACTCGTAGTTGGTGAACGTGATGAAAATGGTAATTTAATAGTTGATGATAACGGAAAACCAGTCTATGAAGGTTATTTAAACGCTATGATTCCTTATCATGTGCGTCACCTATTAGTAAAGGTTGATGCTGGAAACAAAACCTATTACAACGGTGCCATCCGTAAGGAACAAGCTACCAAATTAGGCGGGGTCGTTAAAGCTTTAGCAGAAAGACCTTATTATGACACCTTTGGTAAAATTACCAAATCACTTACTGATGATGACAACACTAGAGAAGTCTTTGGTGAATTCGATCCAGTGGTACGGACAACACCATTCAATCACGAATTCAAACTTGGTATTTACGCATTTGAAGGAATTTATAGTTCTAAAGCTACGCCTGAAGAAAAAGCTAAACTTGAAATTCCGGCACATGCTCAAACTGCTCTAGAAGACATTGGTCTAGGTGAAATTCCATATGGTGCAGCTATTCAACTTATGAATGTTGCAGAATATGAAACCGATGTAAATGGTAATAAAGTTAAGGAAGGCAGCGCACTTCTTTTCCCACGTAACATTTACTTCAACAAATACTTTAATAAACACAATGTTAGTGTTATTACACCAAACGATACCAATCCAGCAGATGAAGTCGGTACAGTTAATGATACTTATGCTGCTCTTCCAGGCTTCCGTGAAGTTCCTGAACTTGGTGGTAAGAAAGTTTTAACTGACGAAAAAGGTAATGTTATCTTGGTCGTTCGTGCTGGTACTAGTGGCTCTTATGAAGGAGTTCACTTTATCGTCATTGAAAGAAGCCCGTTATTTGAAGAAGTTAATGGTGTAACTCTTGAAAATTACTACACGATTGAAACACCTGAAAGCAAAAATTATCCAAAAGATGAAGATGGTAATCCACTTGATACTTATGTCAACGCCATTACCACTGATGCTAAAGGTTATAAAGATCGTTCGCGTAAAATTAAAGATGGCATTAAATCATTTGATACTCGTATCGATGACCGTATTTTTGCAAAGTTAGTCAAACTACTTAATGTTAAGATTCATGATCAAGAACTTAAGAAAAACCTTGATGAATATCTTGCAAATGAACTTGCAATTGCAGAATATGATGCCGACTTAAAAATGCTCTCTGCTTGGGAAGAATGGATTAATCTCCTTGCAGTCCAAGCCGAAAACCGCACTCCTGCTCGTTTAGTTGATGAAGCTTGTGCAATTGCCTTTAGAGAAGCAGGCACTGCCACTGAATATGAAGAAGGAGGTCTATGTGATAAATATGTCTAAGAAAAGTATTAAAGGCCTTATTAGCGTTCTAGCTCTTTCATTCCTATTAGCAGGTTGTAAAGAAATTAACGCAACTCCAGGCAATTACAATGATCCCCTAGCAGATGAATTAAGCCATACAATCAACAATACACTTGCTAATATTTACGATAAATATAAAGAAAGTGGCGCAAGCAAAACACAACTTGTTGATGACTTACTCTTTGCAATCGCCGAAAACCAATTTGGCGCTTATAAAGATCTAGCTGCTGATTCAACCATTAAAGAAAAAGTTGATACACGCGCACTTGAAAAACTATATAAAAAGATGAATGTTTCAAGTTATGATGTAACCACAGGCGAAAAACTAGGAAACTTTGATGAACACAAATTTGCTCTTAAAGCCGTCTATGGTGAAGGTCATCACTTAGTAGATGAAGAAGGAACACCAGTCGAAGTAAACGATTTAGGTTCTCTTACTTTCTTTGATACCGGTGTCTTCTTACCTCATATCAATGAAGAAAACTTTACAGAAGAAACTCACGAATTAGTCCATATCGCATACTACACTGACTATTTAACAGATGCTTTCTTAGATGAAACATACCGTGAACTTCTTGTTGAAGATTATTTATTAAGTGAACAAAGTGCAACCTTAGGTCGTAACTATGCCCGTAAGGTTACCTATGTTTCAATTAATGAAAACTCACGTTATCCTGATGCTGTCCGTCGTTTATTTAACGTCTTTATTGATGACAACATCCTTGGTAACGAAGGTCCTGCAAACCTTGAAATCCTTGCTAGCGCCTGGCGTGGTATTAAGGAAAACTTCAATGATAATGAAGCTAGTCTCCTCCAAAAAGCTGGTTTAATTATCCAAGAAGATGATCCTAATACCCCAGACGTTGATGAAGGCGAATATCAAACTCTATATGGTGAAATTTTAAGCGACTTTAATAAAATTAAAGACGATCCAAAAACAACCGATAAGACCATTGAAAACGACTTCACCAATAATGGAACTCGTCCTGCCGTTCAAGGCTTAGAAGAAAAGGTTCGCAAAGTTGCCAAAACCGACTTAACAAAAGACGGTTGGGCAATTAAAAATGGTGGTTTAACTGAACTACCAGAAAAGATTCGTACCCGTGTCTTTAATATCGGTACTTCTAACGGTGTTGATCTTGTTCAAGATGATCAAGGCGTCCTTGCTGATGCTGGTAAAATTGATCCAGAAATTAGTTCAACCGTTAATACCTTTGTTCGTAATATTAATGGAACCTACTACTTAGTTCCAAAACAATACGAAAAGAATGATAACCGCAACTTCTTATTCTATGAAGGAAGTGCCTACTACATTATTCAAGTTGAAGAAGCTGTTAATACGAGCAAACTTACTGAAGGAAACGTTCGCGAATATTCAAAACTCGGCAAAACCGAAGAAGAAATCGCTGAAATCAAGGATGAAATCGTCCGTAGATTAGGTGCTCTAGATTCAAACCGTACTGCCGCAATTCAACACTTCATCAAAAAAGCGGATCTTAAATTCCACGATGATGCAGTTAAAGAATACTTCTACGAAAAATTCCCAGAAATTTTCGATGAAGATAAAAAATAATATCTTCTTATCCTTCTAGATATATAAAGAGGCTCAAGCGAGCCTCTTTTCTTATTTTCGCTTATAATATACATATGGAGGTCTAAAGATGAAAGATTGTGTATTTTGTAAAATTGCTAATGGTATGCTTCCTTCAACGAAAGTTTATGAAGATGATGATGTTATAGCCATTTTAGACATTAATCCTGCGACACGCGGTCATACACTTGTTATGCCTAAAACACATTATGATAATTTCTTATCAACTCCTAGAGAGATTCTAACTAAAGTTATGATCGTTGCTCAAAGGCTAGGTCAAATTGCTATGAAGCAACTACATGCTCGTGGAGTTAATATCTTAACAAACTGCTATCCTGTGGCAGGACAAAGTGTTCTTCATTTTCATGTCCATGTAATTCCTCGTTATGATACAACGGATGGACTTCAAATTTCAATGAAAGATATGAGTGAAGAAAAAATTAACTTACCTACAATCGCAAAAGAAATTACTAAAGGAATGTAGAGTGTTTAAAAAGTTCGCTGAGCTCAGCGAACTTTTTTTATTTTCTTTTTAACGGTTTATATAAGCTTATATTATCAAGAGCCCAAATTCGATCAGTAAATTCACCTTCTTCGGTAATTTCAAGGGCTTTATCAATGATTTTAAGTTTACTGTCTAGATTATCAATCAAACTAAGAATAAATGCTTCTTTTGTCATTGGAACTACAGGAGAACCAAATTCCATTTTTCCGTGATGGCTTAATACAAGATGACTAAGTAGAACTGGAACTTCACTTGTTATCTTTAGTTCTTCCGCAGCCTTAAAAATTTCTGCACTACCTAACGAAATATGTCCTACTAAACGCCCTTCAACAGTATAACGCGTTACAACAGGACCGCTCAATTCAATTGTTTTACCTAAATCATGAAGGAGAATGCCTCCTACCAAGATATCTCGATCAATATCTTGATAATGAGAAAATAATAAGTCTGCAATTTTAACCATTGAAAGAGTATGTTCTAATAAACCACCTAAATATTCATGATGATTTCTTGTCGCGGCAGGATAATGAATAAATTCATCATAATATTTGTTAACAAGGTGAGTAACTATAGCGCTAACTTCCTTATCCTTAATTGATTTAAGAACTTTTGTAAGTTCTTTTTCTAAATCTTCAATGGCGATTTCTGAACTCATTACAAAATTAGCAAGATCAACATTAGAAGGATCAACTAACTTGTGTTCAATTATTTTTAATTGTAATGAGCCTCGATAATCTAGGACATCTGCAACTAACTCAACAATATTACCTGGAACAAGATTTTCTTCATCATAAGGAGTTGCATCCCATAATTTTGCTTCAATTTGACCCGTATTATCTTGAAGTAAAATATTTAAATATAAATTACCGTTATTAGTAACACCTTTAGTTGCATTAATAACAAGGAGTTTTTCATAAATACGAATTCCTGGATTTAAGTCTTTAATTTTAATCATGTATATTCTCCATTTCTTTTTCAATATCATTATAATTATACCCTTTATTCATTAGTTTTCTAAAAACTAATTTACGGCTTTTTTCATTAGTTGTATTTTTTGATGCTATGTTTATTAAATTTTTAATTTCATTTCGTAGATTTTCTTTTTTAACTGGTGGAATCTCTAGTTCATCTAATGCTCTTATAACGATATTTGTGTCAAACCCTTTTCTTTTTAAATAAGCAACCAATTTTATTTTTAAAGGGTTACCGCCTAATTGTGATAAATCTTTCATTTTGTTATATGCTACTTTTTTTGCTTTATCAATTTCTCTTTCATCATTATTTAATTTATTTTTAAAGTCTTCTTTATTTAACCCCTTTTTAAAAAGACGGCATTTTATATTTTTATTGCTATAGTTTTGATTGTTCCATTTTTCTATCAATCTATTAAGTAAACTTTCGTCATCCAAATAATGAAGTTCTTCTAACCTTTTAATAACAAAAAAAACAATTTCTTTATCATATTGTTTCTTAACTATCTTTTGTTTTACCTCATTTTTGAAATAATCACGTCTTTTTAGTAGAGTTATTGCGTAATTAAAGACTTCTATTTTCTTTTCAAATTTTCTTATTTCTTTAAGAAGGTCTTCACTAATAAAAAAACCTTCTTTAAGAAAGTAGTAACTTAGTGTCTCTACTGGAAGGGTTAAGGTTTGATTGTTATCTAGCGATATTATTACTTTATTTTTTACTAATCGAATGTTTGTAATAATCATTACCAACTATTTCGAAGTGCTCGTTCGTATACATGTTCCATTCTTGAGCCAAAGCGTTCAATAGAATATTCGTCTGCTAATTCAAAAGCTGCATCAAGCATTTTCTCCATTTCTTCATTAGAAAGATTCATTACTTTTTTAACCTTATCACCAAAATCAATTTCTGAATCAAAGAAAAATCCCGTAACACCATCTTTAATAACGTTAATTAAATTATCATCATAGCAACACAATAATAATTTATACGCCGCCATTGCTTCCATAAATGTTAGACCTTGTGTTTCACTAGTAGAGGCGCTAACAAAAATATCACCCAAATGATAATAAAGAGCTACCTCATCAGGTGAAACAGGACCTAAAAAGATTACATCTTCGGTAATTTTAAGTTGTAAGGCTAGATCTTTTAAATCAATTAAAGCTGGACCTCCCCCAACAATAATAAGTTTTGTTTTTCTTGTTTCATCACTTTTTAAATAATTTGCAAAACCTCTAATAACGATATCAATACTTTTTTCTTTAGCCACGCGACCAACATAAATTAAATTAAATGTATCTTCAATCCCAAGCTCTTTTTTTATGGATGCAACTTTTTCTAAATCAATATTTTCCTTTTTAAACCGCGAAAAATCGATCCCAGTAGGAACAACATTTATATAGCGATTTACGCCATACTCTCTCATGGCTTCTTTTGTTTTTGTACTCGGCGATACAAATTCGTTAGCAAGCTCAGCTTGCCATCTAGACCACCCTTTAACAATTGACTTTGCTAAAGAATCAAAACGACCTTTAGTTGCATAATAGGTGTAATCTTCATACATCGTATGATATGTGTATACATATGGAAGTTTTAGTCTTCTAGCCACAGTTTTTCCAAAAATACCAATACTTGCCTCTGTGTGAACATGAACTAAATCTAAATTTAATCCCTTTAATATTCTCATTGCTGTCCCATTATATATATTGGCAAGATAGTAGCCATAAAGTTTTTTTAATTCAATTCCAGGAATTCTAATAACATCATTTTCAAATGTAACTTTCTTACTAAAAGGATTTGTTGTTACAACAACACAAAAATGACCACGGGCTTGTAAAGCCTTTTGTAAAGTAGCAGTGGATGTTGCTACGCCATTAATCTCTGGTAAAAAAGTATCAGTAAAAAGTGCTACTCTCATTA
>JAAYSA010000025.1 GCA_012518455.1 Erysipelotrichaceae bacterium
AAGTAGCAAGTCCTTGGCTTCTTAGTAGAATGGGCTACTTAGCAACCCAAGCATCAACAATTGCAAAACAAGCCTTAATTAATCAAGGTTGCTACGGCGAAATAGTAACTGAAGAACCAAGTTCGGAACCAGATGTTTGTACATATACAGGTTTTAGTAATAGTAATTTGACTGATGGTAATTATCCAAATACTAATTTCACAGCAAAAAGCACACAAAGTATAACCGAAGTAACTAGGATTACTCCGATGATTGCAGGTGATCAATACGATATTAATACAATGGCTTCTGTTTATGGAACTGCTTCAGGAGTATCTGTTAACTATATCATCGATGGAAATGGTTAAATCGGTAAAATGGTTGATGAAGAAAACCGTGCCTGGAGTACAGGCTCTCCAGAAAACGATCATCGAGCAGTTACTGTTGCAATTGCAAGTGATAAAACTGATCCATATGCAATTCATGCAACGCCGTATAATCGTTTCATTGATTTTGCGGTTGATTTAATGCAAAGGTATTGTAAAGATACTCTTGTATATTTAGGAAATAAGGATGCAACGCTTAATCATCCTCTTGCTCCAAATGAAATGATTTTAACAGTTTACCCGTGGTTTTCTTCTAGTGCTCCATCAAGTACATGGTTAATTAATAATTTAAGCAATATCGCTACGGAAGTTACAAATCGCTTACAAAATCCAACCCCAGCGAGCGCGCCTAAATACCCTTTTAGTAATAGCTCCTTAACATCAGTTACACATTATAGTCCAAACAATTCTGGAAGAAGAACATATGCGATTCAACGAATTACACCGCATTGTGTTGAAGGGCAATTAATTGCTGAAGGATTAGGTAATTGGTTTGATTCAGCAACTGGTGGAACAAGTCAAGCATCTTCTAATTACGGCATTGGTCGCAACGGAGAAGTTGGTCTTTATGTAGATGAAAGAAATCGTTCGTGGTGTAGTTCAAATGAAAATAATGATCAACGTGGTATAACAATAGAATGTGCAAGTGATACAACGCACCCATATGCGATGTATGATGCTGTTTATAATACTTTGTTAGATCTATGTGAAGATATTTGTCGCCGATATGGAAAAACAAAACTTGTTTTCTTTGATGATAAGGATTACTCTCTTGCTTATGTTGTAAAAGAGGATGAAATGTTAATTACAGTTCATCGCTGGTTTAGTTCTAAATCATGTCCGGGCGACTGGCTTTATAGCCGTTTACCTAATGTTGCTAGTACAGTAACTGCTAGATTAGCAGCATAAATAAATAATCAAAAAAACTAATAAATGCAAGCCGCGACTTAGTCGCGGCTTTTAATTACCTTTACATTTTTAATCATATGGATTAAAATATAAGCGTTAAGGAGGATTAGTATGAAATCCAAAATATTATTTATTGTCGATTCATCAATTGATCTATCACCAGAATTATACAAGGCTTATGATTTTTTAATTATTCCATTAAATGTTACGATCGATGGAAAAACTTATCGTGATGTTCCAGAAGAGTTATCAAATCGAAAACTATTCGATATTATGGATGAAAAAGAAGTACTACCAAAGACAAGTGCAGCTGCTCCTGCCTCATTTTTAGAAGCTTTTAAAAAGGCGGAAAAAGATGGCTATGAGGGTATTGTAATCATTGGTATTGGTTCAACATTAAGTGGAACAATTCAAAGTGCAATTGTTGCAATTGAAATGTATGAAGGACCTTTAGATATTAGAATTGTCGATTCTCGAAACTTATCAACTGGATCAGGGTTAATTGCTCTTTATGGAGCAGACTACGCTAAAAAAGGTTATTCTTTAGATGAAGTAGTTACATACATGGAATCTCTTGTTCCGCGTGTTAGAGCCCAATTTATCGTTGACTCACTAAGAGTTATTTATATGGGTGGTCGTATTAGTAGTGCTAAATACTTATTTGGCAAAATATTACGAGCACATCCATTTATTCAAGTAATTGATGGAAAACTTGAAGTTACTGCAACACCTAAAGGAAAACTTATTAGAGGACTTGATCATCAATTCAGTGTATTCGAACAAGATAAAGCCAGGGGTATTTTAGAAGATCATGTTTTTATTACTCATGCTGATGGAGAAGAATCTGCCAAGTATTACTATGGTAAGATGAAAGATATGTTTCCTAAAGGCGTACTTAAAGTAACGGAAGCAGGATGTGTTATTAGTGCTCACTCTGGTAGAGGGACAATTGGGATTCTCTATGTTATGAAATAATTAGAGCACTTAAAATTATTATAATTTAAATCGCCAGAAACGGCGATTTTTTTATTAAATTGTTCTGAAATTAGTTTTATATATTCGTATTTTTATAAAATAAACAAACATTGACACTATTTGTTAATGAAAGATATTTATAATTAAAAAAATATGATAGAATTATGGAGAAATTGATAGAGCGAGTTAAGAATACTTATTATCAAATGTTCAAAAAACTTATCTAGTGGGAGAACTAAAATAAAATCTAAAATTCAATTTATCGTCGACTCAACTGTCGACCTTACAGAAGAGTTATATGAAACTTATAATTTTGTAAAATTACCTCTATATGTAACGATTGATGGAAAAACATATCGAGATACCCCAGAAGAACTATCAAATAAAAAGTTATTTGAAATTATGGAAGAAACAAAGACTTTGCCAAAGACGAGCGCTGCAACTCCGGCAGACTTTTTAGAAGAGTTTAAAAAAGCTGAAAAAAATGGTTATGAAGCTATTATAATAACTGGAATTTCTTCGACACTTAGCGGAACAATTCAAAGCGCTACCATTGCAATAGAGATGTATAAAGGACCATTAGATATTAGGATTGTTGACTCACTTAATTTATCAACTGGATCTGGTTTAATAGCCATTTTTGGCTCAGATTATGCAAAAACGGATCATAATCTAGATGAAGTAGTCGCGTATATGGAGTCACTTGTACCACGTGTTAGAACTCAGTTTATTGTCGAATCACTAGATATTATTTATCGTGGTGGCCGCATAAGCAGTGCTAAGTATTTGCTTGGTAAAATATTTAATGCTCACCCATTTATTCAAGTAATCAATGGAAAACTTGAAGTTACTGCTACGCCAAAAGGTAAACTTATGAGGGCGCTTAATCATCAATATAGTGTTTTTAAAAAAGATTTTAAAAAGGGTATATTAAATGATCATGTTTTTATTACTCATGCAGTTGCAGAAGAATCTGTTCGATATTATTGTAAAAAAATGAAAGATAAACTTCCACACGGCGCATTAAAAGTTACTGAAACTGGTAGTGTTATTAGTGCACATTGTGGTCCTGGTACAATTGGAATTACCTATATTGTTAAATAAAAAAAGCCGAACTTAAGTTCGGCTTTCCTTTTATTCGCCGGAAACGGCGATTTCTTTTATTATAACTGAAGGAGCAGTAAAGCCACTTAGTTGCAGTTCACTATCAGAACCAACTTCTAATATGTCATTAAATATAGCAAATAAATTGCCTGCTACAGTAACTAGACTGATAGGTTTACCGATTTTACCATCTTTAATCATAAAACCAGAAGCTTGAAGTGAGAAGTCACCACTAGTGGGATTCATTCCAGCGTGTAGACCTTGTACTTCAGTTAGATAAAACCCATTGCATAGCTTAGTAAGTAATTCGTTGAAGCTTAATTTACCAGCTTTTAGTGTAGCTTGTGATGGGGCAATTCCGATTTTGCCAGTTCCACCGACTGCATTACCTGTTGATTCGACGCCAAACTTACTAGCAGTACTTAGATTATGAAGGAAAGTCTTTAGAACTCCCTTTTCAATGATTGCTTTATTAAATTTAGCAACGCCTTCTCCATCAAAATATGAATAGAAGACATTATCGGTTAATGGTGCATCAATAATTGTGACTTTTTTACTTGCAACTTGTTCGTTAAGTTTGCCAGCAAAAAGAGATGATCCTTTTTGTACGTTTTCAGCGTTGACATGTTCAAGATAGAATTGCAGGAGTGAAGCAGTAACTTCTTGATTGAGAATTGCAGGATATAAGCCAGAATTGCAGGGTTTTCCACTTAATTTGTCTAATCCGTTTTTAGCAACTTTTGCAACAAAAGTATCAATGTCAAATTTTTCGGGTTTGTTATCAAGATGAACATGATAGCCTGTTTTTGTTTCTTCGCCATCTTTGATGACTATATAGGCATAATAATAGAAATAGCTACCATTTTCTTTTAGTTTAAGTCCATGACTATTATGAAGTTCGGTTGATCCGACGCGTTCTTCATATGCTACCGTAACTTCAGTAATACGGGCATCGTATTCTTTAAGTTTCTTCTCAATCAAGAAAAGATTCTTGATTTTTTCTTCTTCGCCTATTTCTTGAATTGCAGGATTAA
>JAAYSA010000026.1 GCA_012518455.1 Erysipelotrichaceae bacterium
CCGCCAGTAACACCACTGACGTAGTATTTTTGCATCCAAATAAAGAGGATGGTAATTGGAATTGAAATTAGTGTTGCACCAGCACAGAAAACGGTAAAGTATTTAGGTAATTGACCTAAGCCATTAACCATTTCATATAAACCACGGGCAACACTCCAGGCTTCTCTTCTTCCACGAGTAATCGTGTTAACAAAGATAAAGTCACCCCAAGGACCCATAAAGCTTGTTAGAGCTGTATAGATAACGATTGGTTTTGAAAGCGGAAGAATAATGTGCCAGAAAATTTGTGCTTTATTGGCTCCATCAATTTCTGCTGCTTCATCAATTGAATGAGAAATTGTATCAAAGAAACCTTTAGAAATGTAGTATCCCATTGCAGCTCCGCCTGAATAGACAAGAATAAGGGCAACAAGATAGTTAGCTACAGGCACTTGTTCGGTTCCGCTTGGGAGTAACCCCATCCCTTTTAAGATAAAGTAGATAGCAATCATAGACATAAAGCCAGGGAACATTCCCATGATCATAATGCCTTTCATTAGGTTTTGACGACCTTTAAAGCGTAATCTACTAAAGGTATAACTTGTTAATAAGACGACAACAGTCGAAAGTAAACATGTAAATGTTGCAACAATAAATGTATTTAAGAACCAACGCATATAAGGCATATTTGGGTCTGTAAATAATTTTGCATAGTTATCAAATGTAAACTCTTGGGGGATAAAATACTTGACTAAACCAGTATCTTCACTACGGAATGAGTTTAAAATTAACCATACAATTGGGAATAGCCAAATGAGCGAAAGAATTGTTAGGAAGATATAGATAAAAGTATTCGTAAAAGCTCTTGAAAACTTTTGAGACTTAAAGCCCTTTACTTTTGTAGGTTTTTTGACTTCTTCTAGCATAACTTCTTCTTCACTTACTTCATTAAAAACTTGTTCTTTTTTCATTATGCAAAGTCTCCTTCCGATGTCGCTGCTGATGTTCTGCTATATAACATTAAACTAATAAAGGCAGATACTAAGAAAATGACAATACCTAGCGCACTACCGATAGCGTATTCTTGTTTAGCTCCGCCAACAGTTAACTTATATAACCATGTAACAAGAATATCGGTTTCACCATATAACCCTGCAAATCGTGGGTTATTTGGTCCTCCTCCAGTAAGGAAGAAAATAACATTAAAGTTATTAATATTACCGATAAATTGTGTAATTAAATATGGACCTGTAACAAATAACATGTACGGGAGAGTGATTTTAAAGAATTGAATAACTGGACCCGCTCCGTCGATTCTAGCAGATTCATATAGATCATCAGGAATGTTCATCAAAATACCTGATGTAATTAGCATTGTATAGGGGATACCAATCCACATGTTAACAAGGATAACAGTAACACGTGCAGTATCTTTATTTGATAGGAAGCGGATTGGTTTATCAATCCAGCCCCAAGCTTGAAGAGTCTCATTAAGTGGACCGTAGTCACTAAGCATCTTTGACATTAATAGAAGCGTAACAAATTGAGGAACCGCAATTGTAATAACAAAAACAGTTCGCCATAACTTCTTAAGATGAATACCTTTTTTATTAATCATTAAAGCAAGGATCATCCCACCAATATAGTTAGTAAATGTAGCAAAGAAAGCCCAAGTAATAGTCCATTTAAAAATTGAACCTAGCGCAACTGAAAACCCACCAACTTTATCAGTAAATAGTCGTTTAAAGGTCGCTAAACCTGTCCAAGTAAAGAGTGCACTCGGAGGTCCATTTATTGAGTCATAGTTAGTAAAAGCAAGTAAAATCATAAAGATTAGCGGCA
>JAAYSA010000027.1 GCA_012518455.1 Erysipelotrichaceae bacterium
CTTACTTACTAATTTAATTATTGTCCTTTAAATAAGCGTTATCAAAAATAAAATTAATAAATTATATCCTTAAATACTGGAAACTCCAGTTTTTAATTTATTCTATTTATATGATAAGATATAAAACTTATAGTATTTATACTATCTTAATTCTTTTAAAGGAGGGGGTAATTATAATATCCTTAATAAAAGAAAAGTAACACTGTTTGCAATATTAACACTTACTTTATCGCTTGGTGTCACCTCTAAAGGTAGAATAAATAAAAAGCCTTTAGAATAAAGTAGCGTTGTTACTAAATCCGCTTTAGTAAATAAACCGCTTGCTAAATCACCAGGCGCTAATGTTGTTACTTTAACTGTTTATAATCCTACTGTTGTTATTCCAGGCGGACAAATCCCGCAAGGAGCAGGGGTTAACTTTAATAGTACGAGTAACCTTGACAGCGGAAAAAGATTAGATGCTACTTATAAACAAACATTAAAAGTTACATCACCTAATGAAATTCACTTAACAAAACTTACTTTATTAATGAAAAGTGAAGCAACTAGCGGAGCAGGTAGTCTTAAATATTCCTTTGATAACATTACCTATACTGATATTATTCCAACTGCTACGCCGTTTAATGATCCTTTGTGGTACGGAGCATGGTCTACAACTTATGTTGATGTAATTAAGCCGCTTGATTTACTTGTTCAAGGTGATATCTACTTTGAAATTGAAGCATCTTCTAATGCTCTATACAATGAAAAGTTTTCCTTCACTTGGGATTATACTACTCCACCTTTAATTGGCTTAACGATGAATAAATCATCCACTTCCATCGTAAGAACATATTCTGAACAATTAAGCGTAACACCAACTCCAGAAGGAGCTAGTTCAAGTGTAACTTGGTCTACTTCTAATGCAAGTGTTGCTACTGTATCTGCTGATGGTTTAGTTACTGGCGTCGATGGCGGTGATGCAATAATTACTGCTACTTCTACTGTTAATACTTCAATTAAAACTACATGTCAAGTAACGGTAACACCACACCTACCAGAGTATAAAAAAGTCACTAATGATAGCGAATTACGATTTGGTGCAATTTATACATTTACTAAATTTGACACTTTTGATGCTGCTAAATTTGATGATTCCTTAACATATATTCCTCAATATAGTGCAACCGCAAGCCTTTCTGGCGGAATGAGTGTTGAAGGTCAAGCATTAAGGTTAGTTTTAGAACCTAGTAGCACTCCTTATCTTTATTCTTTTAGAGTTGTTGGTACTAATAAATATTTAAGTGGAGCCACTGACTTAATAAATCATATCCATTTTGCTGAAAATAAAGGTACTCCTCAAACAACTCTAAAAGTAAGTCGTGATGATATTGGTACTGAGGCGCATAATGATTCACAATATTTTTTACGCCATGATCCTTCGAAACCAGGGTTTGGTTATTTTGAGAGTGAGCAGATTACTGGTACTGTACAAATTTCTATTTATGTAGATTTAACTACTGTTAATTCTATTAACGAAGCAACAACTTTTGCAAATGAAGTTATGTATGGTTTTGGTTATGAAGCTGAACACATCTGTGAAACTAGACTAGAAATACTACAAGGTGCATACGATATGATGACTTCTTCAGGAAAAAATGAGTTTGATACTAATACTGATGAACTATTTGCAAATGCAAGAGCACGCCTTGCTTATATGGAGACTTGGGTAACATTAAACTCAGGTTCGCCTCTTTCAATTGCAAATAACACTAATACAACGATATTTGCTCTTGTTGTTATTAGTGTTTTAGGAGTAAGCGTCACATTTGCATATTTCTATCTAAATAAAAAGAAAAAATATAATTAAATAGCTTCAAAATAATTAAATAAACCGGGCAAAACCAGGTTTATTTTTACAAAACTACCTTTAATTGTAAAAAGTTGTTTTAAAAATGGTTATGTTAATAAATAACATTGTCATTGCAGCAATGTTAAATATTTCCAATATAAATAAACTTTTTAAAATGTTTGTTTTTACAAAACTTTAATGATGCATTAACCTTTCCTAGTTTCCCCTCCAAAAAATCTATTTGATTATAATAGTTGTAGCTATTAATAGACCCGTATATTAGAATTCTTTGAGGGGAGGTATTTATGAAGAAAAAATATAAAATATCATTAATTCTATTAACAACTCTTTTTGGAGTTTCAATGTTTGCAGGTGTTAAACAAAACCAAAAAATTAACACTGCTAAAGCTGCTCCTAGCCTAGTTATTGCTTATGATTTTATAGGTGGCGGCTCTTCTACAAAAAATAATTACGATGTTGGACCAGTTACTTCATACATTAATCACGGAGTAAGTATTTCAGGCCCTGGTGCATCACCTTTTACTGGTTGGTATTCGCGTCACGATTTGGCTGATGCAACCTATATTGGTAGTGATATGCCTTTTAATTCTGCTCCTTTAACAATTGACACTTGGCCTTCGCTTAAATTAGACCAGCTAATACGTTTTAATTTAGAAAAAATTATTTTTCATGGATTAGAAGGTGGCGGTGAAGCTGGTTATGACACTAGATTAGGTGATTTAGTTATTCAAAGTTCTCCTGATGAGGTTAATTGGACGACTAAATCGTCGATTCCTTCAAGTGTTTGGAATAATGGTGCAGCATCACTAGAAGCTTTAGTTGATATTACACCAGGATCATATTTTCGTTTTGGTTTACTAATCAATGAATTTGCTACAGCGAATCCTCCAACATATTATGGGCCTCTTACGACCTTAAAACTAACGGGTTTAGATTTTTGGGGCACTTGGCCTCCTAATTGTACAGGCCTAACAAAATCAGGCACTTTAGCAAAAACATATTATTTTCATGGTGAAGAGTTTGATCCTACTGGATTAACTTTTACTGCTAGTTTATCAGATGGTACTACTGCTGATGTTACAAGTGCCGTTACTTATTCTCCATCACCTTTAACATTTGGTACTACTACAGTTACTGCAACCTATGTTTGTCCAGTTACAGATTGTACTTTTAACATCGATATAAGCGGCATAACCGTTAACCCTAATAGTAAAGTTACTTATACTGTAAGTGCTCAAAACTTACTAGTTGCGTCTGGGCTAGCTCCAAATGGTTCTTCTTTTACATTTGAATCAACCTCAGTCGATGCTGATGGAAGAAGACTCGGATTAGGCGATCATCAACTATTCTCTTTCCAAGGCTTTCAAAATATTAAACTTAGAAACATAGTTTTTAGTGTTAAGACAAATGGAACAAGCGGCGCTGCTGGAGTTAGATATTCCATGGGAGATGACCGCATGATTAAGGAATTTATACCTGTTTCTTCTTTAAATTCTATGAGTTGGGTAAATAATTTCCCGACAAATTATGTTAATAAATCATTACAATTCATGAATTTTTTCGTGCATGCAGATAATTTTGATATACGCATCTTTTGTAGTGAAGGTGATGTTTATGTTGAAAGTATAACATTAATCTGGCTTGAAAATGTGCCTACTGCTACACCTACAAATATAAAAATTAGTCCTAATATTAGCCGTAAGTTTAGTGTTAATAATCCTGTTCAACTATATATTATTCCAGAACCTGCAATTGCATGCCCTGATGTTACTTGGTCTTCAAGTAATCCAGATGACATTAGTGTATCTTCTACAGGCGTAATTACAGCACATACGCCTAATGCTTGGGCATCCATTACTGCTACTTCAACACTAGATCCATCAGTAACAACCGAAATTTTTATAACTTCACATGATGTTAGATATAATAAGGTAGAAAGTGTTTCTGTTGGGTTACTTGGTGGTGAATATACTATTGGTGCTATGGGAAGTGTAGCAATGACCTCGTATACTGACTATTCCTTATACGCTAAAGGTATCCAAGGGCATATCGCAGAAGAGGTAAAAGAAAAAACCATGACTACTGATGGCGGTAAGTTATTTAGTTTCCGAATATTCCCGGGGGCAAATGCACCAACTTTCGATTTTAGACACGATGTAGATGGAGACCTAGACACAGGTGGATTTAGACCTGACTTATTTTATTATACAGTTGATATTTCAAATATTAATTACGGCTTAGGCCTAAATGAATATATGGAAAATGGCCGTGGCACTTGGTCAATTAATTTTGATGCAAATGGAAACGCAATTATATCCACTGTACGCGACAATACAACATACTATATTCGCTATCGAGATGATATTAATATGTTCGTAAAATCAAGTTCTCCTACTGCTTTTAGCGATGTTCAACTTTTCAAAAACGAAAACTGCAGTATGTATGATGAAGCTTTTACGTTTGCAAGTGAAGTTAATCATGGCATGGGACGCGATGCCGAGGGTAATTGTCCTGCAGCTTTTGAATACCTAGAAAGTTACTACGATTTATTATCACCCGAAGCGAAAAATTACTTTGATACTTCTGATGATATTGGAATATTAGATGCTAGAGAAAGATATTACTATTTACAAGCTTGGTTAGCTCAAAATCAAGGTGCACCGCTTTATAAATCAATGGAAAATTCTACTATTTTAATTGCCATTATTTTCATTCCATTAATTGGAATTACTACAATTGGTCTATATTATTTAGCAACAAAGAAAAGACGGCTAAATTAGACTAGATTAATTAATTTAAAGCGAGGCTACAAAATGTGGCCTCGCTTTTAATAACGTAAATAATTGATTATTATTACGTTATTTTATATAATCTAAAAAGCAACTGGAAGGAGCTAAGATATGAACAAGAAACAAAATTTATTCTTTTTTCTAAAGTCTCTTATAAATAATGATACTGCTGTAATAGGCGGTAGAACAAAAAAATGGTGGACAGCTTTAATTCTTTATTTTGTAAGTATTTTTATTGCTGTTATTCCTACAATGATTAGTGTAGGTAAAACTAAAGGTAGTGCTATTTTTACTGGTGATCAATTCCATAGTGATGTAGCAATGATTAAATTTAATGAATCACTTGCAACCAATGATGTTGATCTTATTTTTGAAGATAGTGCTGCTGGGCCAATTTTAACAAATCCAAGTGCAAATTACGCATTTACATTTGATAAAACACTTGAAATAACTGACGAAACAAGTGTTGTTTTTAACTTCCCTTATTACACCTTTGCTAGAACAGAAACATATACTATCGAAAATAGTGATGGTACTACTACTGAAGAAACTAAAGTAACTGAACATCTTCGAGTTTACTATGTTGCAAGTATGGATGGTTTTGTTTTCCACGGCGGAAAACATCTTACACCTGAAGTCTATCTTGCTAATTATTTAGCAAAAGCTAAAAGCACCGAAGAAAAAATCGTTTCGCACTTTATCTTAGGTAAAAATGGTATTACGATAAGAATTTATAACCCAACTAAAGCAACTGAAGGGAAAAATGTAGAACGTTCATATAACGGTGTTTATAAAAAAGTTCCTGTTGGTCTTAATATTAAAAACTTTTATTTAAAAGGTAAAGATGGCAACCCGCTTGATAGTACTGCTATGACATTTAAAAGTGAGGTTCTTGCTTCATGGGCTAATTTAGTTGATGTCGCTTATGGTCCAGTTAAAGTTAACCTCTTCTTTGCTCAATCTGGTTTAAGTTTACTTGTCTATGCAGTTATTAGTGCCTTTATTGGTTTAGTTATCTTCTTATCAACAAGAGGAAAAAATAATCCAAATCGTTCGATTACCTTTAAAGAATCAATGCAAATTGGTTGCTGGCTCTTATTATCGCCTGCTCTTATTACTTTAGTTATTGGTTCGTTCTTACCTCAATATGCTGCACTAATCTATGTAGCTACTCTTGGTATGCGGTCTGTCTGGCTTACAATGAAGTCACTTAGACCCGTTCAACCTGCTAAGTAAAATCTAATGGTTTAGTAAAAAAGGCTAGCAAATTGCTAGCCTTTTCTTTTGAATAAATCTTTTATATTATATTTTATATTTCGCGCGAACTCTTTAAAATCGTTATCTTCGTTTATAAATTTTAGATAATGATAGGCAACATCAAAACCACTTGCTTCATAGGCGTTTATTGTTCTAGCATTTGAATTGACTTCTAAAACAAGATAGTTACCAGCTTCATCTTTTATTAGATCTACACCTGCATAGACGCATTGAGTTGCTTTTGCTGCTTTAGTGGCGACTTCTTCCATCTTTTTATCAAGAAAAACCTCGCTCATTACTCCGCCTTGATTTACATTACTGCGGAAATCATCTTTATTTTCTCTTTTTACTGCTAACACCGCTTTCCCATTAATTACATAAACACGATAATCAACGCCTTTTTCATAATCGATATATGTTTGAGCAAGTAGGGGCCTATCTCCTACTTTTGTTAATAGTTGTTTTAACTCTTCTACATCATTAACCAAATATACTTGTTCTCCAAATGAGCCAAAACGTTCTTTTATTACAAGTGGAAAACCAAGCAAAACTAATGAAGGCATAATTTCATCTAAATATTGATTAATGTTTTCATTATAAGTTAGCGAAAAAACAAAAGTATTAGGAGTCTTTACTTTATAAGTCTTAAGAGCTTGATATGTTAAACCCTTATCATCACAGAGTGCAATTGCTCTAGATGAGTTATATGTTTTAATTCCCTTTTCTTCAATTAAGCGTGCTAAATAGATGTCTTTGTCCCAAAATAGGCAGAAATCGATATCTTTATTTACTTCTAAGTATTTTATGACATTAGATGCTTTAACCTCGGTAAGTTTAAAGTTTTTAAGTCGATTCGTCGCAAAAAGAAAAGAATCAACTTGTTTTCGAAAGCGAGGACTAGTTTGTGTAATATTCGTTACAATGATACCTTGCTTCATAATTAATCACCGTAGTCGCAGCCTCGCGATTTATCTTCAACTTCTAGACCTAACTCAATCATAATATCCGCAAGTTCAACATAAATATAATCGTTTTCATCTAAAAGAGGGTCTTCAAAATTCCCTGTAAAGATAACTCGCTTATGCTCGTCAACCTTACAAAGCATCACACTAATTACATCTGCTATTGCGTTAGGGAAGCGTTCTTCTAGACGTTTAAGTTGTGTATAAAACCATGGTTCAATATAAAAGTGACCTTCGTTATATCTAAATCCTTTAATAAAAGGATACAAAGGATGTGAGTAGGGTTCTAAATTTTTAAATTCAATATAACTCATATTTTTCACCTCTATTATGATAACATATATTTGTCAGTGTTTGCTTTAGCAAACAAAGAGGGGGGTCAAATATGATTACTATTAAAAATGTTACAAAAATATACGGCAAGGATTTTAAAGCCGTTGATAACATGAATCTTGTTATTAATGATAACGAGATTTTTGGTTTTCTTGGTCCAAATGGAGCAGGAAAAACGACTACGATTAAAATGATCTGTGGGATTACACCAATAAGCGAAGGTGAAATTTTCGTTAATGAACATTCAATTGATAAAAACCCATTAGAAGCAAAGTTATCTATAGGCTATGTTCCAGATGATCCTAATATTTTAATGCGTTTAACTGGTTATGAATATCTTAATTTTATTGGATCTATTTATAAGGTTGAACCATTCTTACTTAAAGAAAGAATTGAAAAATACGCTAAAACTTTTGATTTATATGATGATTTAAGTGATAGGATTGAAAATTATAGCCACGGTATGAAACAAAAGCTTCTTGTTATTGGCGTTCTTGTCCATAATCCGAAAAATTGGGTTTTAGATGAACCGATGACTGGTCTAGATCCTCGTAGTTCATTTAAGTTAAAAGAAATGATGCGCGCGCACGCGGACGAGGGAAACACTGTTTTGTTTTCAACCCACGTTTTAGCAGTCGCTGAGCAACTTTGTGATCGGATTGGAATTATTAACAAAGGTAAGCTTGTGTTCGTAGGAACCGTACAAGAGCTTCGTGAGATGCGTCAATCAGGCGAATCACTTGAACATATCTTCTTGGAGTTAACAGAAAATGCGTAATATTATAGCTCTTTCAAAAGTGATGCTTTTAAACAAACTTGGTTCTCTTTTAGGTAATAAAAAGAAGAAAAAAGCCAAGCGGGAAGGTTCCTCCACGCTTGTCCGTTCAATTATTATGTTAGCTGTTCTTTTTCTTTTAATGTTTGCTTCATTTTTCTTTATTGCAAATACATTAGGAAAATTAGCTAGGCAGGCTGACTTTTTATTAGAACTTGGAGAAGTGCTAAGTCTGGCCTTTATTGTTATTATTATTCTTTTTTCTATTACTTTTGTTTATAGTACCTTTTTTACAGCCAAAGATAATGATTTATGGCTACCGATGCCTATTAAAACTAATGAAATTTTTGTAGCACGTTTTATATCCTGTATGGCTACTATCTACTATATTGAATTAGTTAGTATTATCCCTTTTTTACTTGGTTTTACATTTGGGGCTAAACTTCCATTTGAAGCAATTTTAGGTCAAATTATATATATTGTTTTACTACCTATTCCAATAATTGCAGTATTCTTTATGTTTACTTTACTTATATCTCATTTCTTTGATTTTCAACGTCACCGTAAATTCTTTGATGGTTTAATGTTTGCTGTAATTATTATTGGTTCACTTTCGTTTTCTGTTTTAATGTCAATAGGTGGAGAAAGGATTGGTTCATTAACAGAAGAAATCCAACTAGCAGAGGATCCTACTGCTCTTTTAGAAGGATTAAAAACACAATTTACTACTATTTCCAATGCAATTAGTTGGAGTTTATTTATTACGTTCTTTTCTCGTTATATGTTTGTCGGTGGTCTTTGGGCTATTGTTGGGCCATTACTTATGGCTGTAGCGGGTGTTTTGTTATTCTTTTTAGCAGTTCTTTTTTCAAGAAAAAGTTATACACGTGTTCTATATGCGCCTAGTGCTCCTAGTAATAAGAAAAGTGTCAAGAAAACAAAACACAAAGCACTGAAACGAAATCAGCATCCAATTTGGGTTATTTTTGTACGAGATTTAAAGAACGTGATGCGTTCAACAACTTATTTATTTAATGTGCTTTTTGCACCTTTGATAGCGCTTTTGGCTATGACTCTTTCAATGGTTATCTCGTTTGTCGCTAGCGGTGATCCTAATATGGATGTTAGTAATGCACCTTCTTTTTCTAGTATGGCTTTAACGAATTATCCTGCATTAACTTTCATTATTTTAATTTCTTTAATTAATTTTTTAAATGCAATGAACTTCACTAGCGGTACCTCATTTACTAGAGAAGGTACTCATATTAGTGTAATTAAAAGTTATCCGATAAAATTAAGACATTTATTGTATGGTAAGTTAATTTTAGGAACTTCATTTTCTGCAATTATATACTTTGTGATTTTATTAACTTTCTTTATTATTGCGGGCGGGGCTTTCCATTTATTTATTATTTTCTTATTATGTGGAATTATTACTATAATTGCTCTTAATTATATAAGCATCTTCTTTGACTTACGCTTCCCATATTTAAACTGGACAACTGAACTTCAAGCAGTAAAACAAAACAAAAACATTATTTTTAACATGTTAATTGGTTTTGGTGTTCTATTAGTTAATATTATTTATCTACTTATTATAATCTTTGCGCAATTGCCTTTATATGCTGCTGTTATAATGGTAGTTGTTACGTTTGGGGCTATAATCGCAGGCTTTGAAATTCATATTAATAAAAAAGGCAATGCCTTATTAGATTATTTACAAGTATAAAAAGCAAATCATTAAAAAGACTGCCGTTGCAGTCTTTTTTAAGATTGATTTTAATATTGTTAGAGTCTACCGCCGCTATTAGCACGGTGTTGTCTAGCAACTTTTACTTTTATATTATCTAAGTTAATATTTTTACTTGCTGCTACTTCTAAAAAAGTATTAAGTGCTAATTCCTTTGTATTTGCTTCTTCGCTTAAATGTGCTAAAACGACTTCTTTTGTGCGATTTCCAATCATTTGACATAAATAATTTGCACTATCTTCATTAGAAAGATGACCATTATCACTTAGGATTCGCATTTTAAGTTCAAAGGGACGATCTGTATCTAAAAGTAACTCTGGATCATGATTTGATTCAAAGATATAATAGGTTGCATTGCTTGCTTGTTTAATATTATATTCGCTTAAATATCCTGTATCTGTTATATAAACAAGTTTGTCTTCTTCGTCTTCTATAATAAAACCTAATGTATTATATGCATCGTGGCTTAAGGGAATAACTTTAATTTTAAAACCAGCTATTTCTAGTTCATCGTAAGGGTTTATTTCATTAATAGAAAATGTAGGTGCTACTTCTTTTGTAGCATATAATTCTAATTCATCAAGTTTTGCAAATGGTTTAAAGTGATCACCGTGACAATGCGTATATAAAACGGCATCAACATCATCAAGGCTGATGTTAAAGGGCTTGGCCCTTTTTTCAAATTGAACCAGAGTGATCCCTAAATCAATTAAAAGGATGCCGTTTTTGCTACGCAAAAGCGTAGCGTTTCCTTTAGATCCACTAGCAAGAACTATATATTCCATTATTGTGGGGACTCGGTTCCTCTTTGCATTTCTCTAATGCGAATTTGGAGTGTCTTATCAGGATTACTAATTAAGAATGAAGACTTAAAGAATACAAGCGTTTCGATACCTGTTTGACCATTTCTATTTTTAGCAATATAGATATCAATAATCGATGGGGATAAAAACTTACCCGTTTTATCGTTAGTTTCTTGTTCTTTTGTTTCTTCATAATATGCAAAATAACGTGCTTTTTCTTTCTTTAAGGTCTTGTTCATTAAATAGAAATCTTCTCGGTTTAAAAGCATAACTACGTCAGCATCTTGTTCAATTGAACCAGATTCACGAAGGTCACTTAAAATAGGAACTTTATTATCCCTATCTTCAACACCACGGTTGAGCTGAGCTAAACAAACAACCGTTACTTCAAGACTTCTAGCTAATTCTTTTAATTGTTGAGTTATTTTTTGAATTTCTAATTGACGACTTTCTTGTTTTCCGGTTGTAGTAATTAATCCAAGATAGTCAATAAAAATAACAGATAAGTCTGGTTGTTCGTTTTTAAGTTTTCTTGCTTTAATGATTAAGTCATTAATATTTATATTTGATGTGTCATCAATATAGATTCTTCTTGTTCTTAGCGTATTGATTGCTTCGCTAACTTTAATTCGTTCATTTTTATCTAAAGTGTTTCTTTGAATTTTATCGCTTCTAACGTTTGCTGCCATTGCAACAAGACGAAGCATTAATAAATGTGAGTTCATTTCACAACTAAAGAAACCTACAACATGTTGATGGTGTGGGTCCTGTGCAACATTAAGAGCTAAATTTAGCGCTAAGGCGGTTTTTCCCATACTTGGACGTGCGGCGACAATTACTAAATCGCCCTTCTGAAAACCATGCGTAAGATTATTTAACCCTGCATAACCAGTGTTAACGCCTGTTAAAGTGCCAGTGCCTGATTCTTTCATTGCCTCCATTTTGCTAATAAATTCCTTACCGATATCTTGAAGGCTCTTAAAATCAGCAATACGCCTTTCTTGGGCAACTTCGTTGATTCTATTACTTAATTGCCCGACAAAATCATTAATATCATCAATATCATATCGACGATATCGGTTAACAGCTTCATCAATTACACTGTATAAGACTCTTAGAAGGCTTTGATCATTAATTTGTTTTATGTAGTCATCTAATGAACTGTATAAAAAAGAAAGATTAGCAAGTTCATTAAGGTATTCAAATCCACCTACTCTATCAAGGGCACCCATTCTTGTTAATTCAGTTGTAAGTGTAACAAGATCAATTGTCGTTTTTTGATCTCGTAAATTAAGCATTGCCTTAAAAATAGAACGATGATCATTTCCTATATTTGGAAAACTATCAAGAGTTAGTTTTTGAAATGCGGCATCTTGTGCTGTTTCGCTATCGAGCATTAAACCTAAAACTCCTCGTTCTGCTTCCGGGGCACTTGGGACTTTTAGCGTTGAATCGATAAAACGAAAAGGAAGATGGTTAAACATTGTACTTTTACTTCTTGCCATATTTATTCCTTTCTCTCTAATTTTACTTTTAGTGTACCAATAACATTTTTATAAAGTTCTATTTGAACCGTTGTTTCACCTAATAAACTAAGTGGTTTAAAATCTATAAATTTTCGGCGATCAACTTCGATACCGTATTCATCCATTAATTGTTTTTCAATATCTTTTGCGGTTACTGCGCCAAAAACTTTTAAGTTTTCGCCGACATTAACCTTAAAAATGCAGTATATTTTTTTAAATTTCTCTGCCGTCTTGAGCGCATCTGCTTTCTTTTTTTCTTCACTAATAGCACGATCTTTTTGTTGTTGAGCAAGAATTTCCTTACTTTTATCTGTATATGCTACTGCAAGTCCGCGAGGAATAAGAAAATTTTGAGCATAGCCTACTGCTACTTCTACTACATCGTCTTTTTTACCAAGTTTCTTTACATCTTTTAATAAAATTACTTTCATTGATAATACCTCGCTTTCTAGTCTCGTTTTCTTGATGTTAATAAATGTTGTTCTATCGTGTCTCGAAGCATCATTTTTACTTCTGATAGGGTTTTACCTTTAAATGAGGCTGCGGCACTAGCTTGGTGTCCACCTCCACCGAGTTTTTCTAAAATAAGTTGAACACTAATTGTGCCATCACTTCGCCCACTGATTTTGGCCTCTTTTGCTTTTGTATAACCAATAACAAAGGCGGCATTAACTCCTTTTACTCTCATACATTGATTAGCAACTTTAGCAAGTGTAGCAGACTCGATAATATCGCTTTCTTCAGCTTTTGCAACAACAACACCATAAGTAATTGTTTCCATCGAACTCATTATTTTAGTAATTAAGGTGTACTCTTCATACTCATCTTTTAAGAATTCATCTGCAATAGTAACATCTGCGCCAAATTCTTCTAATATCATCGCTGCTAAAAAGGTCCTTGATCCGGTAGTATTACTTCTAAAATGATTAGTATCTAAATAGATACCTGCAAGCATTACAGTTGCAGTTTTCATATCAAGTTTAAATTCAGGCGTATTTCCGTAATACATTAATTCTGTAACCATTTCGCATGTTGAACTTGCACTTGTTTCAATATAATCGTAAATCCTATTATCAATAAATTCATCAGTTCTACGATGATGATCAATGATGATTACGCGGTCCACTCGTTCAAGAAGTTTTTGATCCATTACCATAGAAGGTCTAGATACGTCTGCAACAATAAGGAGTGTTTTAGAATTGACCAAGCTATTTTCTCCTTTTTCTGAGGCTACATCTTGTGAAGAAATAAACAATCGACTCATTTCTTCTTTATTAAATGAAGAAGTAATCGCTGATTTAGTTTTTAATTCCGTTAAGTTAGGATTATAAATTACTTTAGCAGGCTCAAAGGCTTTCCCATCAACTGCTCTACTTTTTACATAGTCTGCTAGAGCCTTTAGACCAAGACATGCTCCAAGTGCATCTAAATCCATCTGGGTATGACCCATAATTAAAACATTACTTGCATCGCGAATATGTGAAAATAATGTGTCCGCATATAGTCTAATTGAGGTTCTGTTGCGGCGTTCTGCTGCAACTGATGCTCCTCCGATATATTCGTTTTCTTCTCCATATTTAGAGATAACAACTTGATCGCCTCCACGAGCAACTGCTGTTTCAATAGCCTGAACCGCTATATCGGATAGTCTCATAACATCAGGAAAATTGTAAGCGATAGACATTGAAAGCGTTAGTTTGGTTTCGCGATTTTCTTCTCTTTCACGAATTGTTTGAAGAATTGAAAACTTATCATCTCTTAGTTTTAAATATGAATCGTAATTCATCACCAAAATAAAAGCATCATCCCGATACTTACGAACTAAAATGCCAAATCTACGACAATAGTCAAAAACTTGCGAAGTAATAATTGCAGTCATTGGATTAGAAATTTCTCTATTTGCAACTGCGTCAGTAAAATTATCAATCATAATAATGCCAACAACGGGTGCTTGTTTTTCGTGTTGATCAAACATAAATTCAAGTTCAGTAATGTCTTTAAAAATAAAAAGGCCAGCATCAGATAGATATTTAACTTCATAGTTTCTAGAATCAATTTCTAGTTTAATTGTGTCATCAATATTATCTTCAAGTGCTTCGCTTACCTGTACTAATTTTTCTAAATCTGGTTGCCAAGTTAAGATGTTACGGTCTAAAACGAAAATTTTTCTTTCTCGAAATAAATCACTGGTCCAAAGTATATTGAAATTTTTGTCGACAACAACAAGCCCAATCATGCCGAAACTATATGCCTCTTTTACATCTCCTCCAATAACTTGTAATGATTTAATATCGCTCTTTGCTCGAATTTTACTTAATAGACTAACTATAATCCAAACAAACATAATATTTAAAATAACCATAACTGTTGACACGACTAAAACATGATTTATAGTAAAGAAATTTCTAATATCATCTGTGCCAAGCAAATACAAAAGTGCTACAGCAATTAAAATAAGGATTTCAGACAAAAGTAGCAAAATAGTAGCTATCCGCATTTTTCGAATGGATTTAATCATAAGTTCACCTCGATTATCTTTTTAATTATACACTAAAAAAGGTATATGATACCTTTTAATATGTAAAATTAATATTTTTCTAAAAGATATTTATTTTTAAAAATATATCGATTTTGTAAGTTTTATAGCGTTTTTGCAATATTTTAACGATATTTAACTACTTAGGTCTTTTTGTTTTAATGTTTTAGTTTCTTTGTTTTTTAACCGTAAATAATTAATTAGATAATAACTGTTATTCCAAAGGCCAAATACGAATACTACATAAATAACTAAGTAAATACTATATTTGATGCCAACAATTTCCATTACATCATTGCCGGGCATAAAAAATAGTGGGTCTTTTTCGATATCAGCTATTATTAAAAAGATTCCATATGAAAATAAAAGTGTAATAAGAAGAATCTCAATCCAAACTGGTTCTTTGCTTCTTTTATATCTAAAATCAGTTTTACCTAGAGTCATAACAAGAATTGATCCTATTAACAATAATGTATGTGTTGTAATTGAGTATACTTCCTCAAAACGAATAATATTCTTAAAACCAGCTTCAGGATAAGCAAAAAAGACAATAGCAGGTAATAAACAAACCATAGCAGTGTAATTATAAAAAGATTTTCTATTAATAAATGGACTTATCATGAGTGTCCAACAACCAAGTGCATACCACGGGCGTGGTAATAAAATATAAAATACATGATGCCAATCAATATGACCACTTTCTAAAATATAATTACTATTAATCAAATTAATAATTCTTCTTGTTACTTCAAAAGAAATTAGCGTTGAAGCAATAACAATTAAAACAATCCATTTTGTCTTTTCACTTTTATTTCTAAAAAATAATGATATAGCAACAACAATTGCAATTGCTAATCAATGTCACGATATGTAACCAGCCCAAGGTAAGGATTTTACTTCAAATCCATCAGGGGTCTTTGAAAACATCCAATCTTTAAATGTCATTTTTCTACTCTACTTAACTAAAAAAGACATGGAATACCATGTCTTTTTTTATTACTAATTAATCTTTGAAATATGGTAATAAAGCCATAAAACGTGCTCTTTTGATAGCAACTGCTAATTCGCGTTGATATTTAGCACTTGTACCAGTCATACGACGTGATGCAATTTTGCCATGTGAAGTAACAAACTTACTTAACAATTCTACATCTTTATAGTCGATATGTTTAATATTATTCTTTTTAAAATAACACACTTTGCGGCGTGATTTTCGTTTTCTGTAAACCATCAATAATTCCTCTTTCTACTAAAATGGTAAATCGTCTTCAGTTGGAGTTTCTTCTTGATAGCCTTGTTCATCGGGTTCATAACCTGCAGATTCTTCACCCACGTTTTTTGGTTCTAGGAATACGACTTGATCAGCTATTACTTCAATAACTTGTCCTTTTGAACCATCGCGACGATCAAATGTTCTTTGTTCTAATCTGCCATCAACACCGACTAAACTACCCTTTTTCATAAATTTGGCTACATTTTCAGCAGTTTGATTCCAACATACTACATTAAAGAAACTAGTTGTTCTTTCTTGAGCACGGCTGAAACGATTATCAACTGCGAGTGTAAAGTTTGTAACAGCTACTCCACTTTGTGTTCGACGTAATTCTGGGTCACGAGTTAATCGACCCACTAGCGTAACTCTATTTAGCATAATGTATGCCTCCTTTTATTTTTCGACAACAGTTAGATGACGAATGACGTTCGCATTAATTTTGCTTAAGCGTTCAAACTCTTTGATTGCTTCGTTGTCAGCAGCCACTTTAACAACTACATAATAACCTTTTAGAATGTCATTAATTGGATAAGCAAATGGACGAACACCCCACTCATCAACATTAAGGATTTCGCCACCACGGGTTGTAATAATTCCGTGAAGGTTTTCCATTTCTGCTTTCCGTTCTTCTTCTGAAAGATCGGCTGTTAAAATGTACATAATTTCGTACTTTCTCATAAGCGTACCTCCCTCTGGACTAATTTTTTGGCTATTTTTCTAAATAGCAGAGAGTATATCACAAAGTGATATAGCATTAGAATTATATTACATTACATTTTAAATGTAAATAATCAATGCTTTTTGCTTTAATTTGTTGCCTATATATAAATTGGCAAAAATGAAGCAATTAATGTTTATTTATCTCGCATCGTTGGGAATAATATAACTTCCCGAATTGATGTTTGATTCAAAAGTAACATGACTAGACGATCAATACCAATACCAATACCACCTGCTGGAGGCATACCATATTCTAGTGCTTCAACAAAATCCTCATCCATATCGCTTGCTTCTTCATCACCAAGTTTTTTCGCTTCTAATTGAGCTTCAAATCTTTTCATTTGATCGATAGGATCATTTAGTTCGCTAAAGGCATTTGCGATTTCGTTTCCATTAACAAAAAGTTCAAATCTATCGGCAAATCGCGGGTCTTTGCTCATTTTTGCTAGTGGAGATATTTCTTTTGGATGTCCATAAACGAATGTAGGTTGAACAAGTTTATCTTCACAATATTCTTCAAAGAATGCATTAATAATATGACCAACACCTGTCCAATGTTTCTCAATTTTAATTTTGTGTTCTTTGGCTAACTTAACAGCATCTTCAAAACTCATTTCTTTTCTAAAGTCAATATCGGTTTCTTCTTTAACTAAGTCCACCATATGGACGCGACGGAAAGGACTGCCTACATCAATAACGACATCTCCCCATGGAAGTTTTGTACTCTTAATTACTGTTACAGCTAAATGACGTATAAGTGATTCACATAGTTCAAACATATCTTCAATATCTGCATAAGCTTGATAAGCTTCAACAGTTGTAAATTCAGGGTTATGGCGAGTGTCCATCCCTTCGTTTCTAAACAAACGGCCAATTTCATACACGCGTTCAATTCCCCCAACTAAAAGTCGTTTAAGTGGTAATTCCGTTGCAATTCTTAGGTAAAAGTCACGATTAAGCGTATTGTGATGCGTTATAAAAGGCCTAGCAGATGCTCCACCTAAAACACTATTTAACATACTAGTTTCTACTTCAACGAAACCTCTTCCATCTAAAAATCTTTGCATTTCACGAATAATTTTTGGACGAGTTAAAGCTATATAGCGTGAGTCTTCATTCATTATTAAATCGACATAGCGACGTCTATATCTTTCCTCAACATCAGTTAAACCATGGAATTTTTCTGGTAGTGGTCGAAGTGCCTTTGTTAAATGAATATATTCAGTTACTTTTACCGTTATTTCATCGGTTTTTGTACGCATAATCGTTCCTTTAATTCCAACAATATCTCCAATATCAGCTAGTTTAAAAACATCATAGTTTTCCTCACCAACACTTTTAATTTGAATGAATGCTTGTATTTGACCAGCCTGATCTTGAATGGTAAAGAAACTTGCTTTCCCCATTCTTCGTATCAACATTATTCGACCTGCTGTTACTACTTCAATTGCAGCTTCTTCAAGTTGTTCACGGTCCAAATTAGCAGCCTTATCTTTAATAGAAGCGCTATTATCGGTTCTAACGAAACGGCCGCCAAACGGATTTACATTTAATTCTTTTAACTTTGCTAGTTTTTCAAACCGAAATTGTTCTTGTTCTGTTCTTTCTTTTTTCATAATTTAAAACCCCGTACTATCTATAATACTAAACAATTAATTGTTTATAAAGTGTCTTTTAATTATAAAAGGCAATAAATTGCCTTACTTTATGTCAAAATCTATTTTAATTCTCTTTATTAAATTTAAAATATCATCTATTTTTTTACAATTTTGTGTTAGTTCAATTCGATATTTTTTTAATCCTGGGAATCCTTTTAAAAAGTGAGGACCAATACCTCGAAAGCAACTAATTCCAGCTTGTTCACCTTTTTCTTCTACTAGTAATAACGCCAATTGTTCTAAATATTCAAGTTGCTTGTCGAGTGTACTTGGTGGTAGAACTTTTCCAGTCTTAAAATATTGATCAATTTGTCTTATTAGGTGTGGATTACCGAGACCACCTCGAGCAACCATAACTCCATCAGCTTTCGTTATTTCTAAAGCATTTATAGCATCTTCTAATGTATATATGTCACCACTGATTATGAGCGGGATTTGCACTAAATCCCCTAAATTTGCCGCTAAATCATATCTTGCTTTTAGTGTATACATTTGTTTAGCTGTTCGAAGATGAACTGCTATTAAACTAACTCCAACTTTTTCTATCTTTGGTAAAAGATTTCTAATATTAATACTATTTTCATCCCAGCCAATACGAAGTTTTACACTAACGGGTCTAGTGCTTACTTTAACAACCTTTTCAAGCATTGAAAGTAATTCCTCTTCTTTTCTAAGCCATGCGGCTCCGCCGTTATTTCTAGTAACCTTAGGCATCGGGCATGCAAGATTAATATCTAAAATATCATATTTATAATCACTTTTTTCTAATTTTTCAATTGCGGAAATTAATTGTTCTTCTTTTCCGCCAAAAAGCTGTAACGCCAATGGTCTTACATCGTCTTCTTGTGGTAAATACTTAATGGTTTCCTTATTGTTATATAAATAACCAGCATCGCTAACCATTTCTGTATAAAAAAGACCTACTCCAAAGGGAGCCATAAACTTACGATATGCATAACTAGTAAAACCTGCCATTGGTGCAAGTATAACTTTACTCTTTATTTTTGTTTCGCCTACTCTAAACATCGAAAGAAAAGAGGCGTTTATGCCTCTTCTTTATCTCCTTTTTTAATTGGTTTTTCTTTGTCGGCTTTCGTTTCTTTGGGAGGCTCCTCCATTAAAACAGCCTCATTTTGCGGTTCTATTTGAGTTTTATTATTAAAACCATCTAAAGATCTATTCTTTAACAAGTAATCAATTTCCTCAGCATTAATGGTCTCTTTTTCTAGTAATGTTTCGGCTATTAAAATTAAATCATCTTTATGCTTTAAAAGAGTTTTGCGTGCTAAGTCGTGAGCATCAGAAACAATTTTTCTTATTTCATTATCAATTGCTAAAGCAACTTCTTGCGAAAAGTTCTTTTGAACCGATGTGTAATCACGACCTAAAAATACTGATCCTGTGTCTTTTTCATATTGAATTGGACCAAGCGAGCTCATTCCATATTCTGTTACCATTGCACGAGCAATTCTTGTAGCCATTTCAATATCATTGTGAGCACCTGTAGAAACATCATCAAAGAATATTTCTTCACTTACACGACCTGCAAGATAACCGACGATACGTGCGGTTAATTCGTTTTTCGTTAACAAGAAGCGGTCTTCTTCTGGCGTCATTAATACATGACCACCTGTACGGCCGCGTGGAATAATTGTAATCTTTTGGACTTTATCGGCGTTTTTATTATAAATACCAATTATTGCATGCCCTGCTTCATGATATGCTACTGTTCTACGTTCTTTTTCATTCATTCCTACACTATCACGAGCAGGTCCTGCAATTCGTCGATCTATAGCTTCATCAATATCATAGATATCAATTTCTTTTTTATTTTGTCGAACAGCAAGAATAGCGGCATCGTTTAAAATGCTTTCAATATCAGCTCCAGAAAAACCAACTGTTCTTTTGGCAAGTTGATCAAAATCAACTAAAGAACTAATTTTCTTTCCTCTAGCGTGAACACCAAATATTTCAGCACGTCCTTTTCTATCAGGAAGGCTAACAGTTATTTTGCGGTCAAAACGACCAGCACGTAATAGTGCGGGGTCAAGAACATCATCTCTGTTTGTAGCAGCAATAACAATAACACCAGAATTGTCACTAAATCCATCCATTTCAACAAGTAATTGGTTGAGCGTTTGTTCTCGTTCATCGTTTCCTCCACCCATACCAGTACCTCGTTGTCTACCTACTGCATCCAATTCATCAATAAAGACAATACAAGGTGCATTCTTTTTGGCTTGGCGGAACATATCTCTAACACGACCTGCACCAACACCAACAAACATTTCAACGAAATCTGAACCTGATATTGAGTAAAATGGAACACCCGCTTCACCAGCAACTGCTTTGGCTAGGAGTGTTTTACCAGTGCCTGGTGGCCCTACTAATAAGATACCATTTGGAATTTTAGCGCCAAATTGCGTATATTTTTTTGGTTGTTTTAAATAATCAACTATTTCAGCCATTTCTTGTTTTTCGGCATCACAGCCAGCGACATCTTTAAATGTTTTTGTTCTTTTAGATTCTAGGCGTGCTCTTGAGCGATTGAAATCCATCGCTTTTTTATTGGTTGCGTTTGCTCCGCTTACCAACCGTGTCATTATAAATACAACTATAATTGTTACAGCAACAAGTGTTAGAATGGTTGGGCCCCAAGCTTCCCAAAATGTCGGTTTTGTTAAATCTACATGATACCATCTTTCAATTGTGGCTTCAGCATCTAACATATTGAAAATGACATTATCATAATTTTCTCGACCTATTTCAGCGACAAAATGCTCACCATTTGAAGTCATACCGTTAATAATGACAAGTTCAGGACTTGTTTTAGTAGTAACCTCAACAATATCAATATCGGGATCAAGTATCCATTGTTGTAGCGAAATATAATCTAATCGGTGAATGTCATTTCGTTGTCCAAAGAAAGTAAAATAAACGATTACTCCAATAAGAATAACCAACAGAATATATGGTAAGAAAAATCTAAAGGACGATGTCTTATTAGTATTAGGGTTAGGTTTTTTTGGTTGCTTTTGTTTATTCATAATATACTCCTTGGTTTTCCATGAATTAGTTATAAATGCTACAATTGATTATACTTTGTATAAAGTATATTATCAAATAATTAGAACTTTGACACAATAATTTACACAAAAATTATATTTTTAATGTAATTTCAATTTTATCTGAGACTTTTTTTTCGTAATCTTCTCTATATCGTGGTACATAGACAACAACACCATTTTTATTTACAAAAATAGGCCAACTATTACGAAAATATAAAGGTAGTTTCATATCCACCAACATTCGAGAAACTTTTTTATTATAACTTGCTATTTTGTATTCATCTTTTGATTGAAACGATCTAATAGTAAGAGGGAAGTCATTTTTAGTTATT
Organism: Erysipelotrichaceae bacterium; assembly: GCA_012518455.1. Classification (GTDB taxonomy): domain Bacteria; phylum Bacillota_I; class Bacilli_A; order RFN20; family CAG-826; genus JAAYSA01. Next base: position 21,635 of record JAAYSA010000027.1, read on the forward strand.
TTGGTATTTCCAAAGCCGTTTGAAAAATCAATTTTCAGTTGCTCAAAAATTAATAGTTTAGGTTTGTCCATTACTATTTCAAACTTATCTTTTTTTCTTTGATTCGAAATAAAAAAGTATTCGTACGCTTTAATGAAAAAATGGTTTTCAGCAATTTTAATACTAGAGTTTGGTCTATTACCTTTTAAGATTTGTATAAGGTTATTAGCTTTATTCTCACTATATGATAAAGGAATGTCGTGTTTAAGAAAAACCATGTATAGAAGTCCGTAAAGTTCATTTTCTTCAAGTGAAAGTATTTCATCTACTCTATAAAAATTATTTGCCCATAAAATTGATTCAAGTTTTGACAATATAACCGTTTTCTTTAAGTTGTGATTTTTTATCTCTTGTATGATTAGCTTTTTTTCATCAATACTCATTTTATCAATGTAGTCTTGTCTAATACGATTCCTTAAATATTTGCGGTTTTTATTAGATTCATCGATGCTATATGGGACTTCATTTCTTTTACAATAGTTTAATAATTCTTCTTTTGAATAATTTAGTAGCGGTCTACTTACTGTAGCGCCATAAATAATTACATTTTCTTTTAATCCTAAGTAAAAAACATTGGTTTTGCGGCTTTCTTGTATTAAATATGTTTCAATATTATCATCTAAATGATGGGCGACAAGTACAGCATCAAAATGATACTTTTGTTGAATTTTCGCAAAAAAACGATATCTAATTTCTCTAGCTTTATTTTGAAAATTTCCTTTAATTTTCGAACCCTCTACAACATAATCATAAAAATCGATGCCTAAACTATCTGTAATTTCTTTTAAAGATTCGTGTTCTTTGTCACTCGTTTTTCCTCTCATTTTATAATTTACATGTGCAACCGCGAATTTATAACTTTCTTTTTGGAGAATATCAAATAACGCCATTGAGTCAGGCCCAAAACTACATGCAAGTAAATATTTATGATTTTTATCTAAATTGATTCTCATCCTTTTGCCTTTCAATTAATTTATAGCTTTCTTGTGGGTTCTTTTGAATTTCACGCTCGTTTATAGTAATAACTTCTACTTTAATAATAGATGAACCTAGTCTTATTTCAATTATGTCACCAATATTTAAATTACTCGAGGGTTTCGCTATTTTTCCGTTAATTTTTGCAAAACCGGCATCAATTACTTCTTTTGAAATAACGCGTCTTTTTATTATTCTTGTAATCTTTAGATATTTATCTATTCTCATTTTCCGTTCTCATCTATTAAATCTATTATCTCATTAATAACATTCTCATATACATCAAACCACCCTTTTATTTTATTAACTTTAATGATGAAGTGATTCTTTTCGTTAATTAATCTTAAATGTGTAGCAAAGTTTGATAATTTCTTTACTAAAAGAGTAATAGAACTTTGTATCTTATTAAAGGGTGTAGCAAGTGTTATCAAGACAAAATTATTAATTTCCGTCACCGTTTGTATATATTTTGAATATTTTTCAATTTTTAAATCGATAGCTTTTTTTCTAAATAACGTTACTACTTCTTCGGGAAGTCTACCATAAACATCTCTGGTTTTATTTTTTAGTTTTTCTAAGTCATTAATTGATTTACTTTCTTTAATTTCTTGATATATTTCTATTTTATCTGATTTACCAACATACTGTGGAGGTATATAAGCATCAATATTTAATAAATTTGTGATTTTTGTATTTTCTTCTTTTTTTCCATATTTTTTTTGACTTATTGCATCATTAATCATTTTAAAGTACATATCTATACCCACAGAGTCGATAAATCCCGCTTGTTCTTTCCCTAAAATATCTCCTGCACCACGGATCATTAGGTCTCTTTGTGCAATTTTATATCCACTACCTAACTGAGCGAAATCTTGAATTGCTTTTAATCTCTTTTTCCCTGTCTCAGTAACTTTTCCTGGAGTGTATAACAAAAAAGCATATGCTATTCTATTACTTCGACCCACCCTACCTTTAATTTGATATAGTTGTGCTAAACCAAAATTAGCTGCTTCATCAACAATTATTAGATTAGCATTACTTACATCAATTCCGTTTTCAATAATTGAAGTGCAAACCAAGACATCGACATTTCCATCATAAAAATTGATCATAACATCCTCAATGTCGTTCTTTTCCATTTTGCCGTGAACCACAGCCACTCTTGCGCCTTTAACTAATTTTTCTATTTTTCTTGCAACTGAATTTATGGTAGTTATTTTGTTATGTAAGAAAAATACTTGTCCTTTCCTTTGCAATTCTCTTTCAATCAATTCTTTAATAATGGGAGCTCTTTTTGGAATTACATAAGTTTGAATAGGCATACGTTCATGCGGAGCAGTGTTGATCTGCGATAATCCTCTTATCCCAACAAGTGCCATTTGAAGCGTTCTTGGAATAGGCGTCGCACTTAAAGTTAATATATCTACATCGTGTTTCAAACTTTTAATTTTTTCTTTTTGAACTACACCAAAGCGTTGTTCTTCATCAACTATTAATAAGCCTAAATTGTCATATTTAATTTCATCATTTAGCAATCGATGTGTTCCTATGATAAAGTGAATTTTCCCTTCATTTATGGCCTCAATTGTCCTTTTTTGGTCTTTTTCTTTTATTAATCGTGATAGTATTCCAATATTAACGCCAAAACCCTTGAATCTTTCTATCGCTACTTCATAGTGCTGTCTCGCTAACAAAGTCGTAGGACATAACATGGCAACCATTTTGCCTGAATTTATTGCCTTAAATGCGACTCTAAATGCAATTTCTGTTTTTCCAAAGCCAACATCACCACATAACAACCTTTCCATCGGATTTTCTTTTTGCATATCTTCTTTTATTTCTTCAAGTGCTTTTAACTGATCAGTCGTTAATTCATATGGAAATCTGCTTTCAAATTCATGTTGAAAATAATCATCTTCTGGAAAAGAAAACCCTGCAATTTGCGCTCGCTTTGCTTGATTTTCGATTAAAAAATCCGTAATCTCATTAATTCTATCTTGAATTTTTTGTTTTGTTTTCGACCATTCTTTTCCATTTAAACTACTGAGTTTAGGGATGGCGCCTTCTCTACCAGCATATTTTCTCACAAGTTGAAATTGTTCTAACGGAGTGTAAAGTTCCTCTTTACCCCTATATGCAATATGTAAAAAGTCCCTGTGAACGCCATCTATTAAAATTGTTTTGATATCAATAAACTTTCCAATACCATGATATTCATGAACAATATAATCCCCTGGCTCAAGCTGTTCATAATTCTGTAAAATCGTTGCAGAACGAAATCTCCCAACGAATCTTGATTCGTGACGATTAGATTGAAATATTTCTTTACTTGTAATAACTACAACTTTTTCTTGTTCTAATTCGAATCCGATTGCGATAGGCGCAAAAGTTATAATTATTTCATTTTTAGAAATCGATGGTTCATTCACTAAAGAACAAGGAAAATTATTATCGATGAGTATTTTTTCGATCGTTTTATATTGAGCTTCATTATCTAATGAAATTATAATTGAAAATGACTTGTTTTTGTAAAAACTAATAGCGTTTAGTAGTGTTTGATAATCATTAACTACTGCGTTCAATGAATTTAAATTAAAATGAAAATCATTTTCACTTTTTGCTAATTCATTAATTTCTATTATATGTTTGGCTTTTGACAAAAGATTCTCCAGCCTTTGATAATATTCCAATCCGGTTATTGTTTGTTTGTTTGAAACGAGCTCATCAAAATATTCTTTGGCTTCCCATTTTAATAAATTAATAGACTCAATTATTTGATCTTTGTTAATTAGTACAATAGTAGAATCTTCCTGATAATCTAATAATGTTGCATCAATTGATGAACATAATGAAGCATATTGATATGCGACTTGTGAACTTTCCCTATTTTTTAATTGTTCTATATCAAACTTAAGATTTTGTTTTAGTGTTTCCCTTTCATCTTGAGTTAAACTTTGGCTCATTTCGTGAAATGATTCATAAATCTCTTTTTCTATATTTATAAGATCCTCATCATTATAAATAACTTCATTAGCAGGAAGAACTGTTATTTTATCCAATTCATTCATTGATCTTTGTGTTGATAAATCAAATGTTGAAATAGTATGAATTTGATCATAAAAAGTGTCAATCCGAACCGGATTTGCATAATTAACGCTGAAAATGTCAATTATTTCACCTCGAATCGCGTATTGGAAAGATTGATTAATTTTATTTACACGTTGATAACCCAAGATTGAAAACATACTATTAATTTCTTCAATAATTACATCGTCATTAGGTTCAAGTGTAAGTATAGAATCCTTAAATTTTTTCTTATTTGGCAATCTTCTTATTGTCCCAGAGGCGTTTGTTATAATCACTCTTTTTTTACCATCAAGAAGTTTGTACATTACATAAATTCTTTGAGCTTCTAAGTCTTTACTAGCTGCAATAGCGTCAGCCCTAAGTAAATCATCGTGAGGAAACAACAAACATTCATCTTCATCAAGAAAATTAAGAATAAGTGTATAAATCTTTTGTGCTGTATACAAATTATTGGTCACGACAACATAATTTTCATTTTTCTTTTTAAAAGCAGCTCCTACCAATAGCGCTGTCCCTATATCTTCTCCAATAACAAAAGAACCCTTTTTAGCCAAGAAGGGGGGAGTGCAGTATTTTTTTGTAACTCTTTTAAAAGGTTATTCAGGTTTTATCACTTCCTCTTTCTCTCTATCACGTTTCTTATTAAATTTAGACATTGATTTTTCAAAACCAAACTCTAATGCGTAAAACACGGCATTTTTAGCATCTTCAATCGCAATTTCTAATAAATTTTCTTCTTCTTTTGTTGGTTTATTTAATACGTGATCAACACTATTATGTAGTGGTTGTCCAATGCCAATTCTAAGACGCTTAATTTCATTATGACCCGTAAGATCTATAATATTTTGCATTCCTTTCTGACCACCTGAACTTCCGCCCATACGGAGTCTTACTTGACCCGTAGATAATGACATATCGTCATAAATAATTAAAATATTTTCAATTTCAATTTTATAAAAATTCATAATTTGTACGACGGCTTCGCCACTAAGATTCATATATGTGGTAGGTTTAAATAAAACGATCTCTTCGTTATTATGTAAAAATTTTGCAAACAAGCCTTTAAAATCTTTTTTATCTACATCTATTTTTGCTTTTTCTGCTATAGCATCAATAACTCTATATCCTATATTGTGCCTTGTTTTTTCATATTTTTTTCCAGGATTTCCTAGACCAACAATTAATTTCATTTTTTCCTCTTTCATATTATATCACAGTGTATTTTATCAAAAAAATGTTTATACTATAAACAAGGACAATTTATGAAACGTTTTTTTAAACTATTTTTGCAAGGAATCGTAATGGGGTTTGCTTTAATCACAGCAATCGGTGGTGGTACCATTGCAGTTTTAATGGGCATATATGATGATATGGTTTTTGCTGTTGCTGATTTTACCAAAAATCCAAAAAAGTCAATTTCTTTTTTAGGCCCTATATTACTTGGTGTCTTTACTGGCGTAGCGGTTCTAATTTACCCAATTAAACTCTTTTTAGAATTTGCCCCCTTTGTAGCTACATCACTTTTTGTTGGCCTTACTCTTGGTGGTTTATATGTTTTTAAAGAAACAACACATAAAAAGAGTAACACCTTGAACATAATCTTGCTTATCCTTGGTCTTTTATTAGTGGCAGGTATTGGAGTTGTTTCTTGGTTTAATTCGTCAGCAAGCACATTAGATATTGGTTTGGTAGGAAATATTTTCTTTTTAGCTATTATTGGATTTTTTGCTAGTTCTGCTTTAGTTGCCCCTGGGATTTCAGGAACATTATTTCTATTATCAATCGGCTATTTTAATTATCTGCTTGATCTTGCTAAAAAAGTTTTGCTTTTTGAACAAGAAAATTGGTGGACTAATTTTGGACTACTTGCAAGTTTCGGTATTGGTTTGTTAATTGGTTTTTTTGTAATTTCGAAATTATTTAAATATTTATTAACGAAACATCGAACTGCGACATACTTTACAATTTTGGGCTGGATTATCGGTTCAATGGTTATTTGTTACTTTAATGGAGATATAAAAAACGCTTATTTATCTTTGGAAGGGTTTGAAATTTGGACTTTAGTTTTTTCCTTGTTAGCACTAGGTGTTGGCGCATTAATATCTTTCTCCCTTTTAAAATTCGTAAGCAAAAAAGAAGAAAATTTGAAATTAGAACAAAACACTGAAAGGGGAGACCAAAACGATGCAGTGGGAAATTGAGTTTTTAAGATGGATAATTGAAAATTTGCACCACCCTTTAATTGATTGGTTTATGCATGGCCTTACTTTTTTAGGCGAAGTTGCTTGGGTGTACTTTTTAATATCTTTCGTTTTTTTGTTTTTTAAAAAAACAAGAAAAACTGGAATTGCTTGTATCGCTGCTCTAATTTTAATTGCTGGTTTTAATCTTTTTGTATTCAAATACATTTTTAAAAGGATAAGACCTTTCAGAGAAAATGAATTTTTATACAATTATGTAATTGGCCGATTCAAAAATACTAATATGTTTAATACTTATCCAAGCGAAACATCTTTTTCCTTTATGTCTGGTCATACTTTATCAGCGTTTTTGTTTGCTACAATCGTTTCCATATATCATAAAAAATCTTTAATACCTAATATGATTATTGCTTCATTAATGTCATTTACTCGATTATACTATGCTTTCCATTATCCTACTGATGTTATTGCAGGAGTGCTTACTGGTGTAGCTTTTGGCACTTTGACGGTTTTTATAACTAATAAACTAGCGCCGAAAATTAATACAGCCCTTATTAATCGAAAAAAACAAAAAATTGAAACTGTAGAAAAATAATTATGCGCCTTGAAAAATTCTTAGCAAATTTAAAAATCGGTTCTAAAAAAGAAGTTAAAAGTTTGATTAGAAGCGGACAAGTTGCTGTAAATAATAAAATTATTACATCAGATGATTTTAAAATTAACCCGGAAAATGATAGGGTTTTTCTTAAAAATGAAGAGGTTTTTTACAAAAAATATTATTATTTTATTATGAACAAACCAGCTGGTTATGTTTGTGCCAACAAAGATAACTTACATAAAACAGTATTTGTTTTAGATGAGAGGCTCCCCCTATATGGTTGTCATACGGTTGGAAGACTTGATAAAGATACAACTGGTGTTTTTTTACTAACTAATAATGGTAAACTTTCACACAATCTAATAAGTCCTAAAAAAGAAATTGAAAAGAATATATCGTAAAAACCAGATTACCTCTTAAGCAAGAATACATTGACAAAATTAAAAAAGGGTTGATTTTAAATGATGGATATCAATGTAAATCTGCTACTTTTGAAATTTTAAGCGAAGATACGGGGAGATTAATAATAACAGAAGGAAAATTTCATCAAGTAAAAAGAATGTTTATTGCATTAAACAATGAAGTAATTTCACTACACCGAGAACGCTTCCATACTTTAACTTGTGATAATTTACCAATCGGCAAAACTAGACCGTTAACCTTAGAAGAAGAAAAGTCATTATATAGTTAATTAATTCTATTTGAAAAGAGAATAAAATAAGTTATAATCTACATTGAATGACTAAATAGAAAGGAGAAAACATGCCACGAACAAAAGACGCGAATACACGAATTTGAAACAGACGAAGGACTTCTATTGTTCAAGCTGCTATTCGTTGTTTTGCAAGGATGCCTTATAACGAGGTTACCATTTCACTAATAGCCCGTGAAGCTAAATGCGGTCATAGTCTCATTTATCATTATTTTAGTGGTATAAAGGACATTCATCTGGCTGTTTACGAATATATGTTTCCTTATTTTAAAGAAACATTGGGCTTTTTTGATGAACCTGACATAAATCCCGATATTAAATTTATTGGAGTAATTAGTTTTTTAGTTGACTCTTTGCGAGAATCAAGTAGATATGCATATTATTTACAAACAATTATCCAAACTCGACATTTAGTCGTTGAGTTTAAAGATCAATTTGAAGGATTTGCTATTCATACGAGAATTGTACGACTAATTGAAAACGCTCAAAAAACGGGTAGAATCATTCCAATGGAACCCCTTCGTATTATGGAACATATTTTTCTAATTTTTCGTGGTATCGCAAGTGAAATCATTTTCGAGCCCCAGAAAACTCGTTTCTCTTATACTGCTTCAATGATTTACTTGCCTTTTTTAGTAAAGCAACCCAATGCTTAAAATATATCGTTATTTAAAACCACTTTGGTGGAAAATTGCTATATCCTTAACCTTTGTATTTTTACAAGCATTTTTACAATTGCTACTCCCGCCCTATATTCAAAGAATCACCGAATATATCACTTCACCTTTATATAATGGTACATCCGAACAGATTCGTACTTTACTATTGTATGGGGCTGAAATGATCGGAATTTCTTTTGCGGTTTTAGCCGCGGCGATATGTCAAGGTTTAATAAACATGCACATTTCCGCCTCCTTTGCTGCAATTTTGCGCCAAAAATTATTCTATAAACTACAAAGCCTTTCAGTAAATGAGCAACATCAATTTGGAGCAGCAAGTTTATTAACTCGCTTTAACAATGATGTAAGAATGCTACAGTATTATGTCGTTATGTCTTTTAGAGTTTTAACTTTTGCACCAACGTTTTTAATTATTGGTATTATTAGAATCGCCCAGATTGACCCTATGTATCTTTTAGTAGTTGGAGCAATTATTCCAATAATTATAATAATGTTTACATTTGTTTTTATTAGGGCTAAACCTTTGTACTCATTAATGCAGGAGCGAGTTGACTATTTAACGCTTTTAATGCGAGAAGGTTTAACAGGTGTTAGAGTAATTCGAGCGTTCAATCAACAACAAAGAGAAAACCGCTATTATGACGAAGCGAATAGTAATTTAGTTAACATACATAAAAAAATAGGTTACACATTCTTTTGGTTATCTCCTATAGTCCAAATTTTATTTAATTTGACTTATATTGCAGTTTTCATTATCGGCTTCTTTTTAATAGATCAAATGTTAGCTACTTCTGAAATAATACACACTTTTGGTAATTCCCTTGTCGTTAGTCAATACATTAGTCATGTAATGCGCTCTTTTATGATGCTTACCTTTGTGTTTTTTAATATTCCCAGAGCCTCTACTGCAGCAAAAAGAATTAATGCCGTTCTTGATGTCAACCCCGAACTAAAAGACCCAGAAAATCCAATTGATGCAAATATGATCGAAAATATAGGTATTGTGGAATTTAAAAATGTTACTTTCAATTATAGCCCCTCTGCTGACCCAATTTTAAAAAATATTAGTTTTGAGACTAAACCAGGTAAAGTAACAGCAATTATTGGATCTACCGGATCAGGCAAATCTTCAATTATTAATTTGATACCTAGATTTTTTGAAGTAACAGAGGGGGAAGTACTAGTTGACGGTGTAAATGTGAAAAACTATAAACAAAAGGATTTACGTAATCGCTTAGCTTTTATACCTCAACAAAGCGTTCTTTTTAGTGGAACAATAAGAGATAACATAAAATTTGGCAATGAAGATGCTACTGATGATGAAATTATCGAAGCGTTAAAAGTAGCACAAGCGTATGACTTTGTAAGTGAAAGTAATGAAGGACTTGATACCATAGTTGCACAAGCAGGAAAAAACTTGTCGGGCGGTCAAAAACAACGACTTGCAATTGCCCGTGCTCTTATAAGAAAGTCAAAAATTTATGTTTTTGATGACTCTTTTAGTGCTTTAGACTTTAAAACTGATGTCAAACTTCGTTATGCATTAAAAAAATATGCAGCCGATTCAACTATTATTATTGTCGCTCAAAGAATTAATTCGATTTTAGACGCTGATCAAATAATGGTTCTTGATAATGGAAAGATTGTTGGTTTAGGTAGCCATCAATCACTTTTGGAATGTTGCTCAGTTTATAGAGAAATTGTTGTTTCACAATTAGATCAAGATGAGATTGCAAAAACCAAATTCATTGCAAAACAGACTTGTATTGAAGGAGATGAAGCATAATGACTAAAACACAAAAGCCTAAAAAAGATTATAAATTCTTTGCTTCTTTTGCTCGTTTACTAAAACAATTTAATCCTTCCCTTTTCGTTCTTGGATTTATAACAATATCAATTGTTGTTGTTCTTTCAATTCTTTCACCAATTTACTTACGGGACATTATCAACAAGGTTTCTAGCAATTTCCATACTAATCCTTATTTAGTAGTAGATGGGACAGGTAGGGTGAGCGTTGTTTGGCCAAAATTAATTGGTGCTTTTACGATTATTATTGGATTTTATGTTGGTATTTCAATTATTCGTATGATATCCAGCGTTATTTTAATTAGAGTTTCAGCTGCATACACATATAAACTACGAAAAGAGTTCAGATTGAAAATTGATCGTTTACCTCTTTCTTATCTAGATAAGTTTACTCATGGCGAATTATTATCAAGAGGGACTAATGATATTGATGCAATTGCGGAATCACTTAACCATATAATATTTGAAATTATATATGCTGTCTTAATGTTCTTTTCCGTCTTAATTGCCATGTTTATTGTTGAGTGGAGATTGGCCTTAATTGCTGTTGCAACTATTCCATTACAATTTGGAATTACGATTATTATTGGTAAATCTTCTCAAAAAAAATACCGTGCTTTTCAAAAAAAGACTGGTGAAATGACGTCTTTATTAGAAGAAAACATAAGTGGATTTGAAGTTGTTAAATTATATTCACAAGAAGAAAAGTCAATTGAGAAATTCGATAAACTTAATAAAGAAATGTATAAATCTAATTTCCAATCCAACTTTCTTAGTATGCTCATTTGGCCTTCTCTTAGATTCGTTGGAAATATTGGATTTGTTGCCGTTTGTGTTGTTGGAGGAATCATTAATGATCTAGGCGGCATTTTAGCTTTTATCACCTTCCTTAATTTATTTAACGAGCCTTTCCAAATGCTTGGTGAAATATCATCAACTATTCAAACAACATTTGCAGGCGCCGAAAGATTATTCTCTTTTATGGACGCGCCAGAAGAGACCGAAACTGAAAATCCTATAGAAATTAAAAAAGAGGATGTTACCGGTAAGTTTAGTTTTGAAAATGTTAGATTCTCATATAGCCCTGATACTAAATTAATTACTAATATGAATTTAGAAATAAATCCTGGGGATATTGTAGCTATTGTCGGTCCTACCGGTGCTGGCAAAACTACTCTTGTTAACTTAATTATGCGCTTCTATGAAATTAATGATGGTAGTATAAAACTAGATAATATTGATATTAGAGACCTAACTCGACAAACTCTTAGAAGTTCAATTGGTATGGTTCTTCAAGATACTTGGCTTTTTGAAGGTTCTATTAAGAACAATATCCGTTATGGTAGAAATGATGCAACCGATGAAGAAATTGTTGAAGCCGCAAAAGCTGCACGAGCTCACCATTTTATTAGCACACTCCCAGGTGGATATGATTTTGTTTTAACGGAAAACGGAGATAATATTTCACAAGGTCAACGTCAATTGATTACAATTGCTCGTGCTATTATCTCTCGCCCAAAAATATTAATTTTAGATGAAGCAACAAGTAGCGTTGATACTAGAACAGAACAAGCTATTCAAGAGGTTATGAACGAAATCATGAAAGATCGTACAACCTTTATTATTGCTCATAGACTTTCAACAATTAAAAAAGCCAAAAACATTATTGTTATGAGTCATGGCGATATTGTCGAAACAGGTAATCATCAAGAGTTACTTGAAGCAAATGGCTTCTATGCCCAATTATACAATGCTCAATTTTTGGGTACCGCAAGTGCGTTAGACGAAACATAAAATATAACGTTTTTGTAAAAACCACACCGATTTGGTGTGGTTTTTTCTATTTTGGAACGTTTCTTACTCGTTTATAAATTTTTGATAATCGAGGATATAGTTTTAAATAAACCTTTTTGTACAAATATTCATATTTTTTATTCGCAGATGAGTCAGGCTTAAATTCATCCCTAACATGTACCATGTTTAGAGTTGCATCTTCGTACGTTTTAAACACTCCTTTAGCAACAAATACAGCAAGGGCTACTCCTAATGATGCGGTTTCATATGTTTGAATTCTCTTTACTGGTACATTAAAAATATCAGCAGTAATTTGACAAATAACATCACTTTGTGAACCACCGCCTGAGAGCCTTATTTCCTTAACTTTGTTTTTTTGTTTCCTTTCAATGCCTTCAAGGCCTTCTCTAAGAGCATACGCTACACCTTCAATTATCGCTCGGTATATATGTAATCTAGTATGAACATCACTAAATCCTACAATAGCACCTCTTACCTCGGGTCTTTTTAAACCTTGTCCCCAATATGGTTGTAAAACTAACCCATTAGATCCAGGCTCAATTTCACTAACTTTTTTATTCAAAATTTCTTCTGCACTTAATTTTAATAGGTCTGCTTCTAGCGTTTCAGTTGAACCAAACTCATGCAAAAACCAGCTAACCATCCAATAACCACGATAAATTTGCACTTCTAATTGATATAAATTTGGTATAGGAGCGGCGTATGCCGGTAGAAATGTTTCAGGTTCAATATATCTAGGATTACTAACTTCAACACAACTTGCTGTTCCATAGGAAATTGATGCCATATCATTACGAACACAACCCGTTCCAATAGTTTCACATCCTTTATCAGTTCCAGTTGCTATAAGTTCTAGTC
>JAAYSA010000028.1 GCA_012518455.1 Erysipelotrichaceae bacterium
ATATCTTTTGTTGTAACTCGTTGATTTTCATCGATAAAAAACACACTAATTTTAGCGGCGTTGATTATTTCTTTAATTTGGTTTTCGCCTTTTCCAAAAAAACCAGTTTTTCTATTTAATCTATGTGCTTCATCAACAAATAAACAATCAAATTCATTTGTACTAGAATCAACAAAAACTCCTGAAGATTTAAACAAATTCTTAACGTATTGCCACTTATATTTCCCTCTTCTTAATTTTTCAAAATAAACATTTCTTGGTGCACTATTTTTTGTAACATATGAAGCATTTAAATGTCTAAAATTAACAAGAAGATTTATAGCAACGACACTCTTCCCAGTTCCAGGCCCACCTTCTACAATAATCGTGTGTTTTCCTGATAGATCAATATTCTTTTCTATGATTGATTTAATCGATGAATAAACAACTTTTTGCTCATCAATCATATAATATTCCTCATTACCCTCAAGCATTGAAACTAATGTATCTTGAAGAGCTTTTGAGGGTCTAATTTTACCATGATCAATCTGATATAGGATTTCCCCATCATCTGGTTTTTTGATATATTTTTTTATAAATTCTCGTAATTTTAAGGTGTCATGTTTTAAAAAGAGCGGAGAAATGCTAACAATATGATTATAAAAACTATTATCAATTTCACCCCTAAACTCTTCTTGATAATTATGCAGATAACTACAAGGATGAAGAACAATCTTTTCTAATTGTACATATTCGCTAAAATTTTCAATTGTTTTAGCATACGAATATGCTTGATATGATGGGTGTGTTACAAGACGCATATTTCCACCTACAAAAGTTTCAACTAAGTCTTCTTTTTCGGTTTTATATGCTTTTTTCCCATTGTTTTAGTTCAATTACAATAACTTTGCTTATATCATTATCATCTTTACCGCTTATTAAAAAGTCTACTCTTTTAGAGGTAGTTGGTAATTTATATTCAATTGCGACTTTAGTATCCAAATGAAAATCAGGATCACTTAACACATTCTTCATATGAAGAAGCGACTGATCCCAAGCATTGTACTCAGATGGATTATTATGGTTTATACCGATCTTTTCAAGTTCTTCTTTGATTCTATCGGCGATAACCCTATTGTCCACATCCAAATTAAACTGTCTAATATTCCCTGAATAAACTATCATTTTTTGCTACCTAACTAATTATAACTCTATTTTTTCTATTTGCTAAAAATTAAAAGTAACACATGGCCTAACACTATGACTTTGACTATCAATTGGATAGGCACTTAAATATCCACCCGAATTAACATTCCACACTGCATAACTATATTTACTACTTGGTGATCTAGTCCAGTAAGTTCCGTTATTAAGGGAATCACTATCAACGTAATTTACGTATGAGCCTGTCGCTCTAGCAAAGTCAGTTGTCTTACATACTCTAGTAGAAGATAGTGCATTTTCGGCCTCAAATCCGTAATTTACATCTAAATAGTCTTGATAACTTAATAAAAAGACTTTATCAGTCGTATTGGGTGATGCATATTGATTAGGTACTTTGTCTGTAGTAGCAGCACCGTTATTAATGTTAGTACTAGCAATACTTGTATTATGAAGTGCAAAGGCACTAGAGAAGAAATCATTATTAAGCCAACTTCTTAAATCACTTTCTTTATAGTTATTTGGATATATAGTACTTCCTTCAATCGTGCGATTATTACTTGAAGAGTAAAAAGCCCGTGAATCAAGTAAAACACTAGAAAGTAGTGTATAACTAGATTCACTGCTAGATATTACATCCCACTTAATTCTTTCACACTTAAACCAGTACTCCTTACCATTAACGATGGGTGTCCAATCATTAAAGGTATATGATTCATTGTTATAAACATTAGCTACTACTTTAGTGTAGTAGTTAGAATGATATAGATACCATCCGTTAACTGATGGAATTTCTATTGCATTTAATTGAATAATATCACTATTATTAGTTACGACAGTTTGAGGATAAAAGCCGTATTCTACGCTTTTAAAGTCACTTGCAATAATAGGAAGAGCATTAGGTGTAGAGCCGTCTCCTATATCTTTAACTACAAATGTAGCAGTATAGGTAGCGTCCGCAGTTACTGCTACTATCTCAGGGGTCCAGCCTGAATGAATAAATGAGTTATCTCCTTCATCAGGTTTAGAGGGAGTAGGGCCGTTATAGTTTGGTATAGTACCATGCGCTACTTCTTCATCTATTTTTAAAATATCATCATTATAGTTTTTCCAAGTTACTGTGTAACTAGGAATACCAGGATCAACGCTTCCACCTTCTCCTGCTTTAATTAGTTCTAGTTTTGTTAGATAAAACGGTACTTTATTAGTCATAGCAATTTTTAAGTTACTAGTAGGAGTAAAGCTAATTTCTACCGTTCCATCATTTCCAGCTTCAACATTAGTTTTATCTGAAATTGGTAGTTCACTAAGAGTAAATAGCGTGGTTTTATTATCGCTATCTGGCGTTTCCCAGTCACTAGAATAGGCATCACCTACTCTAATTTTATTAGTTACTTTAGTAGTATAACCAGTAAGTTTAATTTTATCGATTACTTCATTTAGGGTTAGCGATATATAGCCATTTACACTTGTAGTACCAAATTTAAGCATATCGCCTGTATACCATAAGGTTTCCCCGCTTCCTCCGCGACCTCCTCCGTAGAGTTTTTCAAATCCTGCTACGCCGGTGATATATTCTTCACTGGGTTGTTCATGAACAAAGGTAGCTAAAACATCTTCACTTGTTTCTAGTGGTCTAGGAGTTTTATATTCTCCTAAGTCAAAGCGAATATTATATAAAGAATAACCATATGATGCTCCTAACTCTTTTAAAACAACTGTTAGAGTGATAGCACAGGCAGGCATTCTAAATTTATGCGGATCTTTACTAATAAAGACAGTATCAGGATCACTAATAGCTACATAATCTAACTCTTTTGTTTCATCAGTTACAGTAACAGTAAAAGTAACTATAGCACCTTCATTATATCGTTCACTTAGCCCTGTTACCGTAAAGCCTTCGCCAGGCGTAACGCTAACAGGATATGTAGCAGGTAAAATATTAACGCTAATTCTACTAGTTAACGCGGGGTTTGCAACTGAAGTTGCTAAAAGTCCGCTGTTACCTGCTTCTAGAGCAGTTAGCATTGAACCTTCTAGTTCTAAGTGAGGTCCAGCATCTGCTAACCAAATAACATCTTTATTTGGAGTATCACTTGGTTCAAAGGTAAAAGTTACATGTTCATTTAAATCGATTGTTTCGTTGGCTTCTAAAGTAATACTATTAACGGAAGCACTCATACTAGTAGGAATAACATCTTCACTAGTAGTGCTAGTACTAGGAGTTTTACTACAACTAGAAAGTAGTAACCCAAGTAGAGTAAATATAATTAAACTTCTTTTCTTCATTACTTTTCTCCTTCTATCCGTTTTCTGCCATCCAGGCTAGTACAGTTGATTCTAAGTCTTCCCAAGGAACGCACTCACGCATATTTTTAGCCATCGTAGTCATGGCCATACCTTCTTTATTAGTTTTATAGTATTCAGCTTCAGCTTTAGCAAGCTTAACTTTAACTGGATCTACTTCGCAGGCTTCATAGATCCAAAGTAATAGTTCAGGACAAAGTAAATAAGTATATACACGTGTTTTAGCACTTTGTTCATATATATCTGGGGTTGATTCATATGTAAGAGCTAGCCAACTATCAAAAAAGTGCCACTTTTGATTTGGTAGATGTAGTCTTTTATCTACTACCATACCTTTTGATCTAGCTAAATCAATATAGCCTCCACTTTTTTGTTGATAGCGTTCAATAAATTCATCGCTATGAGGATAGTGTTCTTCTTTAGTTTGAAGGTAGGCTACCATATCTCCCACAGTAAGAGTATAGTTTTGTTTTTCTATTTCTAGAGGTACTTCAGTTTTAGTGTTAGTTTTAGCACCATTACTTAAAACAATGCTCACTAGCAAGCTAGAGATCATTAGAAATGTAATTCTTTTCATAATTATACTTTTGCCCTTTCCATTTAGTTTAATTTTAAACTAAAGGGGGCTTATAGACAAGGTTAACTTTTTAATATGTCGTTATTTAGTAAAAATCATACACTTAGTGAACTAGATATAGAAATGATACTTTAGAAGATGCATTATTTTACTTATGTTATTTTATATACATTTTAGGTATATTTAATTGTAATTTTCTAATTTGACACTATTTTTGCAACATTTAACGACTTTTAATTTTATTTTAATAGCCACTTTTCAACTTGCTTTTTGATTTTATTTAGATCTTTGTTATTTGGTCTATTTTTAGCGATTCCACCAATCTTAGCAAGTGAACCATAAGTATCAAAACCTCTACACCAACTACTTCCAACGTAATTTGCGCCATTATCGATAACATATTTTCTTATGTTTTTAATATAATCTTTATATCTAATACCGCAGGTATAAATTATTCCTATTTCTTTATCTTTAATATCAGTGGTCTTTAACCATCTAAGTATTCCTACATGAAGTTCATTATTATAAATTCCTGAAGCGATAATAATTAAATCATATACTTTTAAATCTAAAGTTTTAGCATCTTGTAACTCAAATACTTTAATAGGTAACTCACTAGAAAGATAGTTAACTACTTTTTCAGTATTTTTGTGATGAATTGATGCATAAATTATTGCTGTCTTTTTCATATTAATTGACCCCCATCATATTAATAAGCATTTTTGGACCAATGAGCGTAACTGGAATTTGCTCATTTGAGCCAAAATTTGCTAAGATTACAACGCCTTTTGTTAAATCACGACTAAAGCCAATATAAGAGTTATAGGTCGGAGTCCCTCCGTTATGCCAGATGATATTATTTTTGCTGTCTATTACCCAAGAATAGGCCATTTCATCAGTCCGAAGATTAAATTTATCTAACTCACTAGAAGTCGTTTCAAAAGTTTTTAATGAAGTAAGTGCTAGATCGCTATAAGGAAGTAAACTGTCTAGATAAATCTTTAGGTAGGTCGCCATATCGCTAATTGTAGAAGATATTGCACCTGCAGGAAGATAGCCATCATTTTCTTTCCAGATAAACGAGCCTCTTTCACCTTCACTAACTTCTACTCTAGTATTATTCATTCCTAACTC
>JAAYSA010000029.1 GCA_012518455.1 Erysipelotrichaceae bacterium
AAATGTTAGAAAAACATTGTATGTTAAGGCTTAAAGTGTGTTATACTAACACACGTTAAAGGAGTAAGGATATGAAACTATTTTCTAACAAAGGAAGATTGCGTCTTAAAGGCCACAAACATCTAACCTCGGATGTTCCAGTGCGTGAATTAGATCTTAAAAAAGTACCTTTTGTCTATTTCCCGCTATTGGCTAATAACGCAAAACCAATAACGCCTCTAGTTAAAGAAGGCGACTTAGTTAAAAAAGGTACCCGTATTGCACTACGAGAACATATGTATGTTCCAGTTTATAGTTCGGTAAGTGGAAAAGTAGTTGCAAATAAAGTCATGTTTAATCCTGGACTTGGTCGTCCATGTCCTCATCTAGTTATTGAAAATGACTTCAAAAATGAAGAAGAGAAAAAAGCTCTTAAAGTTCTAAAAGATAATCCAACAAAAGAAGAAATCGTTGAAGCAATTAAAGAAGCCGGTATTGTTGGACTCGGTGGAGCGGGCTTCCCTACTTGGATTAAATATAACGGAGTAAAAGACATTGAATTTATTCTTATTAATGCAGTAGAATGTGAACCGTTTCTAACAACGGATTATGTTACAACGATTACAAATGCAAAAGAATTAATTGAAGGCGCGCTTTTATTAAAGAGGGCTGCTGATGCTTCTAAAGTCGTAATTGCTATTAAAAAAGACAAAGAAGCTGCAATTAAGGCCTTAAATCAAGAACTTACTAATTATCAAGACATTGAACTTCGTTTAGTTCCTGATGCCTATCCAATGGGCTGGGAAAGAACACTTGTTGAGCAAGTATTTAAAAGAACATATAACAATCTCCCAAGTGAATGTCATGTAGTTGTTGATAATTCACAAACGGCATTCGCTGTATATCGTGCGCTAAAAGAAGGAAAACCAATAACAGAACGCCTTCTTACAATAAGTGGAGAGCCTGAATTAATTAAAGATCCTGCTAATATCTTAGTTCCAGTTGGAACTCCAGTTAGTGTCGTTTTAGCAGAGTTTGACATTAATCAAGATAAACCATTAATGGTTCTAAATGGTGGTCCAATGACAAGTACTGCACTTCGTACACTAGAAGTTGCAACAACTGCTCCTAGTGGTGGCTATACAATCGTAAAACCAATTAAACAACGTGTAGATAACTGCCTTAGATGCGGAGAATGTACATATTCTTGTCCAGCTGGACTTCAACCAGTAGAAATTAAACAAGCTTTCGAAGCTCGCGATTATGAACGTTTAGAAAATCTATGTGTTACTAAATGTGTAGAATGCGGTATTTGTTCCTATGTCTGTCCAAGCGGAATTGAACTAACAGATACAATGAAACGTGCAAAATCGCTCGTATGGCTAAGACAAGCTCAACAACAAAAGAAGGAGAAATAAAGATGGAATTAAAAACAGGATTTGCTCCTTATCGCCGCAGTAAACAAACAACATTCAAGATAATGCTTGAACTTCTAATTGTTTTACTTGTAGTTTACCTTGCAGCGATAATTTATAACTTCACACTAGGAGCAGCTTACGGCCTAAAAGCAATTTTAATGCTTCTTGTTAGTATCGTAACTACATTCCTATGTGATCTTTTTGTCGCGGGTATCCGCTACAAAAAAGATAAAGATGATGCCTTTGGCCCATATTTATCTAAATTTCTTTTAGGAAATTACTCGATTATTACAGCAGTAATTTTAACGCTTACTGTTCCTATTGGAACACCTTACTACGTTTTAATTGTTGGTAACATTTTTGCTACCTTACTTGTAAAACACGCCTTTGGCGGGTTTGGTAATAACATCGTTAACCCTGCAGTAGCAGCACGAATTGTCCTTTTACTAACTTTTGGTTCAACTTTAAAAGCAACTTTAGGTACTGATCCAATCGCAGGAGGATCTGCAGCAGGCGCTACTATTACTACAAGCTATGCTACCCAAGTTTGGGCTAAGTGGTTACTAGGATCACTTCCAGAAGCAAATGGCTTAACAATGCTAGATATTTATCTAGGTAGATATAGTGCTGCAATTGGTGAAACATTTACGATTCTTTTACTAGTTGCAGGTGTCTATCTTGCAGTTCGTAAAATAATTAACTGGCGAACACCGGTTTTCTATTTTGGAACAATTGCCTTAGTTGCAATTCCTTTAGCTTTAATTGCCAAAGTCAACGTTGGTAATTATTTACTTTTAACATTTGGCTTAGGTGGCGTTGTCTTTGGCGGCGTATTTATGCTTACTGATCCAGTAACTAGTCCAACAAGCAACTTTGGAAAAGCTCTTATTGGTGTCATTGCTGCATTTCTTACAATGCTAATTAGAGTAGCAGGTAATCTTCCAGAAGGTGTTGCGATTTCAATCTTATTTGTTAATTTCTTAGTACCTGTTATTGATAAATTAAATGGTGGCGTTACTAATAAAAATTTATGGAAAAAATATGTTGTCGCGGCAACGCTTGGTTTAGTCACTATTGGTACGATGAGTGCAATTGGCGCTGGAAAAATGGCAAAGCTTGCACCAGGAGAAGATGATACAAGTGAAGAACCACCAGTTGAGATATTTGTTTCTTATGCTGGTACTTATACTAGTCCAGCTCCTGATGGGGGTGAACATTCAAGTGAATTTACGACTAATGTTGAAGTTGGTTTAGATATTGAATTTAATATCGTTAAACTAGAAATTAGTGATTACGCATCACCTCCTAAATACTTAAAAGATAATGAATTAGAACAACTCGTAAGTTTTTATACAACATTAGATGTTAAAGGTTTTAGAGATTTATCTGCCATTAGTATTAGTGATGCTGGTGCCTCGGTTGGCGAAGGTGCTCACTTAATACCTGGAAAAGGTTATTCAAGTGTTGCAATCTATAAAGCAATCGAAAATGCCTTCAGTGATATTAATATTGCTACTGGCTCACATACTTCAGCAATGTGTGGTGAACACTGTACATACGAAGATGAAACACTTACTGTTGATGTTTATACTAGTCTAGAAGAAAGTAAGATTCTTACCCTTAATTTAAGTGAAGAAGGTCAAAGTACGGATTCATTTAAAAATAAATGGGCGAATAAATATCCTGAAATCTTAGCTCTATATCAAGGATTAGATATTGATACCTTTATTGGTTACACTGATCCTGCTGAGCTCTATGTTGTTGATGGTGATGATCTTGCAGCAGGTTTAACTTTTACATGCGATAGATTATTCTATGCTGTTCAAGATGCATTTATGCATTAATGTTAGGAGGTAGTTGATGAAAAAGAAAAATAAAATTCCTCAAATGTTACTCTTACCGCTTTTTCTTGGTGCAGTTTGTTTAATTAGCTCTGCTGCTTTAATTGGTGTTAATGCTTTAACTGCTCCTCGTATAGCAGAGGTAGAGTTAGAAAAACAAAACAAAGGTT
Source organism: Erysipelotrichaceae bacterium (assembly GCA_012518455.1). Classification (GTDB taxonomy): domain Bacteria; phylum Bacillota_I; class Bacilli_A; order RFN20; family CAG-826; genus JAAYSA01. Next base: position 3,409 of record JAAYSA010000029.1, read on the forward strand.
ATATGGAACTTCTTGGCTTAAGTAGCCTAACGGGCGTTAATAAAGTCGAAGAAGTACCAACTGGCGCATGTGCTGAGGCAGGTGCTAAGGCTCGTGTTAGTTTTGTTAAAGACGGAACTAATTTAGGTGTTGTCTATGATGTCACCGTTGGTGGCTACGGCGGAGAAATTAAGTTTCAAGTTGGTTTTAAAGATAGAAAATATACTGGCTTTTTAGTCGTATCTCACATTGAAACGCCAACTTACGGTGGTGTCCTCTTAGCTGGAATTAATGACCAAATTAAAGGTCTAGCAGCTGACGATGAGCTCCCTATTTCACTTACTGATTATGCTGGAGCTACAATTACAAGAAACCCAGTTGTTAAAGCACTCAAAGCATGTGCTGCAGATTATCTAACTATGGAAGGAGTATAAGAAAATGAGAGAAAAAACTAGTTTAAAAAGTATCTTTCTAGACGGCATTATTAAAAATAATCCCGTCTTTGTCCTATTCCTTGGGATGTGTCCAGTTTTAGCTACGACAAGTTCATTTTCAAGTGCACTAGGCATGGGAATTGCAGTTGTTGTTGTTTTAACAATGACAAACATTATTATTTCACTAATACGCAAAATCGTTCCTAATGACATTAGAATTCCGGTCTATATCGTTGTTATTGCAACTGTAGTTACGATTGTAGAAATGTTTATGAAAGCTTTTATGGCAGATCTAGCCGCGACGCTTGGCGTATATCTTTCAATTATTGTTGTTAACTGTGTAATTCTAGGCCGAGCTGAAGCATTTGCTAGTCAAAATAATGTCGGTCGTTCAATACTTGATGGTCTTGGAACTGGGATCGGATTTTTGTTAGCTCTTGTTCTTATTGCTCTATTTAGAGAAGTAATCGGAACTGGTGCGATTGAATTTGTTGGTCTATTCAGCGGAAACGTCTTATTTAGACTTCCCCTATTTGAGAAGTATGCTATTAATCTATTCGTTGGTAATGTTGGAGCATTTATTATGCTTGGTCTATTAATTGCGCTTATTAATATGTTTACAAGTGTACATAAAAAAAGACTTCTAAAATTAGAAGCAAAAAAAGAAGAAGCAACCGTTAAGGAGGCTAAATAATTATGAAATTTATTCTTATTGCCCTTGGATCAATCTTAGTTAATAACATTGTTCTAACACGCTTTTTAGGCATTTGTCCTTTCTTAGGTGTTAGCAAAAAAACTAAAAGTGCTCTTGGTATGAGCGGAGCCCTAATCTTTGTTCTTTTACTTAGTTCACTCGTTAGTTATGCTTTTTACTTTTTAGTCCTTGTTCCACTTGGACTTGAATTTTTAAAACTCGTTGCTTTTATTTTAATTATTGCCGCGCTTGTTCAATTTGTTGAAATTGCCCTTAAGCGTTTTATGCCAAGCTTATACAAAGCTTTAGGTATTTATTTACCGCTTATTACTACAAATTGCGTTGTTCTTACTGTCGCACTTGATGTAGTAGCAGTTACAGGCGGAGTTGCCGATTATTCATTCTTAGAAATGGTTATTTATAGTTTAAGTAACGGTATTGGTTTTGCGCTTGTCTTTATTGTCTTTAGTTCTACACAAGAAAAACTAGCAAACAATAAAGCAATCCCAACACCATTTAAAGGTAATGCTGTAGCCTTACTAGCAGCAGGCCTAATGGCCTTAGCCTTTGTAGGCTTTCAGGGGATGATTTAATGCATCCTGCTCTTCAAGCAATTTTAGCTATTATAATTGTCATCGCTTTAGGTGGCTTATTTGCTCTTGGTTATTTTCTAAATAAAAAGACTAAGAAACCTGAAGGATGCGAAGAAATGACCGAACGATGTGGAAGTTGCGAAGTGACTTCATGTCACTTTAACAAAGCCCATCAAAAGGAAGGAGAAGAACATGACAATACTTCTAAGTAGTACAGCTGCTGCCATTATCGGTGTTGCTGTGATGTTAGTTTTAGGTGCTCTATTAGGCTTAGGTCTAGCTTTTGCAAGTAAGAAATTTGCTGTTAAAGAAGATGAACGCCTCGCTAAAATTATCGAATTATTACCAAATGCCAACTGCGGAAGTTGTGGCTATCCTGGTTGCAGTGGTTTAGCGCAAGCTATTTTAGATGGAGAAGTTACTTCACTTAGTGTTTGTCGCCCAATGGCAAAAGATAAAGCCGAAGAACTAAAAAAATATTTAAGCGAAACACCAGGTCCAGAAGGAACAACTATTAATTTAAAATAAATGAAAAAACGGAATGTTAAACTAAGTAAAACGCCATTTGATACTTACGCTTTTTGTGCAATATTTTTACTTGCAAGTCTAACATTCCTTTTTTTACGCATTCTTTTTACAACCAGTGCTCCATTAGTTGTAAATGTGTTTGTTGAAAACAAACTCATCGACACGCTTGATTTAAGCGTTAATCAAACAAAAACGTATCTAAAAGCTGATTATCCTGTCTTTATTGATGATATAACTCTTGAAATTAAAGACGGCAAAGTTAGGGTGGAAAAAGAAGAAAGTCCTTATCACTATTGCTCAATTCAAGGCTTTACTGGAATAGTTGGTCAACCAGTAATTTGTCTACCAAATAGTTTTTATATTGTAATTGAGGGTTTAAAATGAATCAGCATCTTAAAATTAGAAAAATCGTTGATTTATCGATCCTACTAGCAATAGGTGTGATTTTAAATATTATTGAAAACTATATTGGACTAATGCCTCTTCTACCAGGTGTAAAGTTAGGGATTGCAAATACGGTTGGACTTCTTACTTTAGCCCTATATGGGCCAATTGAGTTTGTTTTAGTAGGGTTGTTGCGTGTTGTTTTAGCAGGAACTTTCAGCGGATTTGGGATGAATTTTCTTCTTTCTTTAACTGGTTTTCTTCTTAGTAGCGTTGTTGTTTTGCTTCTTTATTTTACAAATAAATTTTCGATTTATGCTCTTTCATTTACAAGTGCTGTGTTTCATGGTGTAGGTCAAGTAATTTTAATTACCATTATCTATCAAAACGCGATGATGCTCTACTATGTTTACATTATGATTTTTAGTGGGTTAGTTACCGGCTTTGTTATTGGTGCTCTTTCTAAGATGATTCTTCTTAAAATAAGAAGACCATTAGAGGTAGATAACGATGAATAAGATTAAGCTTTTCTTTAAAAACTTAATAAGTAGTTTTTCAGTGCGAGAAATTACGATTATCATCGCAACTTTTGTTGTAAGTGTTTCTTTAATTGTAGGAGGAGCAACTTACAAAAAAGAAGGAAGTGAGCGAGTTAAAAAGCCAATTTTCCCAAGTGTAAGAGTTTATGATATTTACGGAACTAGACGAGGTATTTTTGATACTTCATTCTATGTTCAATATGAAGAAACAGTTCGAGAAGAGGAAATTAACGAGGTAATTGAAGTATTAAATGAATATTTAGTACCATATCACTGCTTATTTGACCGTCATACTTATTATTTTAAAGAGGCACCTGTGGTTCCTAATCATCCAACGCCAGAAGAAAGAGAAACGCTTCTTAGATACAACAACTTAAAAGTAATTAACGATAACATTGGCTCAGAAGTTGTCATTGATGAACCACTTTATGACATTTTAGAAAAAGCAATTGAACTTAGTGTTAAAACTAATGGTCGTTTTAATCCTTATGTAGGAAAACTATATGATTTTTGGAGTCTTAAACTTCGACCTGGAAAAGAATATAACACAAGCATTGATCCTCTTTATGATAGTGAAGAAGCTGCAAAATTGGTGTATTTTCTTTCATTTGTGCCTAAAACAAAGGAAGATATTGAAAGCACATTAACCCTAAGAAAAGATGAAAATAAGTATTACGCTAAACTTAATTCTTTTAACGGTGCAGGTAAAGGTGATTTAGAAATTACTCTAGGCGGCGTTGCTAAAGGTTATATGGAAGATATCTTAAAAGAGGTAATGATAAGCCGCGGATTAACAAGGGGGATAATCAACGGCGGAACTAGTTCCTTTTTAACTTTGCAAGATACTTTTTATACTAAACCACATAGTTTTAATATGGCTTGTATTATTCCAGAAGACTCTCACCTAAAAGAAATGGGAATTAGCTATAATATGACTCTAAAAGGGACTTTTGGGATGTCAACTTCAGGTACATATACGGGCAATCGCTTTATTAAAGATGATGTTCATTATTTAAGAAGTCATATTATTGATCCATTTACCGGATATCCTGCTAATAACACTCATGAATTAAGTAATGCAATATCAAATGAGTTAAGTGGGATGGAGTTAGATGCTCTTACAACCGCGCTACTTGTTTATCCTCTAGATGAGGCAATTACTTTTTTAGAAAATACATACTCTAATATCGACTTAGAATATTTGTTCCTTCTTAATGAAGTGGATGATTTTTATGTTGTTAAATCAAGCAACTATCCAGGCCAAAAAGAAGGAACTTTTACGCTCTTTTCGCCATATCGAGAAAAAAATAACGAATAAAAACGCAAAACTATTGCATATGTTATATATAAAAGATATTATATATAAGGATTTATAAATAGAAGGAGAATATATATCTATGAAAAACAAAACAAAACTCATTCTTACGACCGTTTTACTAAGTGCTAGTTTATTAGCAGGATGTAAAAAAGGTGAAGAAGAAAAACTATTCTTTGGTTTTGGTTCTGAAGCAACATTTGTTGAAAACGCAGCCGGTTTAAACAGCGCTAAAACCGCTGTTGTTAATGGCTATGTTCAAACCGACATTGACTTTGGTGCAGTTCTAGTTGATAGCAAAGGTGTTATTAAACAATTCCGTTTAGATGTCGTTCAAATTAAAGCCCTTGCTAGTGCTAAAGAAGATGACACAATTAAAGACGCAACAGTCTTAATGGGTGCAACTCATGATACTGCTAATCAAGATACCAAAACTAAATGGGAACTTCTTGATGCTTACAATATGAAAGTGGCATCACCAATTGAAAAAGAATGGTACCTACAAGCAGAAGCATTTGAAAATTGGGTCGCTGGAAAAACTTTAGCCGAAGTTAAAGCAGGCTTAGAAGAAGTTATTCACCACGGCCAACCTGCTACAGGCGTTAAAGATGGCGAAACTGTTGGTGTTACCATTGTTGTTGATGGCTTTATGGCAGTTTTAGAAGAAGCTCTTGATAGCAAAGTGGAAGTCACCGGCGTTAAAGCAGAAGAAGCTAAACTAGGTGTAGGAAGTAAAGGAAGTCGCGGATCATACGGCAATCCAGCAATGCAAGATAACTTCACCGTTGGTGGTGCAGTCTTTGGTGCAGGTAAAGTCGTTTCAAAAGCAAAAATTGATGAATATCAAATTCCATATGCTCCAATTACGGAAACATGGGTTACCTTAGACAATGAACCAGTTTATGCTCTAGAAGTTACTGTAAATAAAGCAGAAGTTCAAGTTGTTGAAGCTACTAGTTCAATTCGCTCAAAACACGATCAAAAAGAAGATTATGCTATGAAAGTCGCTTCACCAATTGAAAAAGAATGGTATGAACAAGCTAATGCTTTAGTTGCTTGGCTTGAAGGAAAAACTCTTGATGCTGGCTTTGCAAGTTTAGCTGAAGGTGAAAATGCAGTTACCGCTGGTTGTACAATGGAAGTTGCTAGCTACGTCCACGCATTAGGCGAAGCTGAAGATACAGCCCATAACCCACGCTACGTTGCATAAAAACGACTAAATATATTAAAGATGGATCGCGCGGTCCATCTTTTTTTATTGTAAATACAATTAAAAAAACCTAATTTAACATTTAATAATTTTTATATTAAAATATAAA
>JAAYSA010000002.1 GCA_012518455.1 Erysipelotrichaceae bacterium
TAGCCTGATTTTTATTTTAATTTATTGATTCAATTCTTTAAGTTTTCTTTTAAGTGGATTAATAACTTTTTTAATTGTTCCTTCTTTAAAAGGATTATACAATTTAGCTTTCTTTAATAATTCAACATATGGATATTTGCCGCCTAATTTGCAAAGTTTAACATATTTTTGCCAGGCTTTTTCTCTATTCTTCCACATTTCATTTGCAAACTGAAAAGCGGAAATTTGTGCAAGAGTATAATCAATGTAGTAGAAAGCATTAGAGAATATATGACCTTGTCTTGTCCAAAAGCCACCTTCATCTAAAAAAGGAAACCCTTCATAGTTTCTAAACGGCAAATACTTTTTCTCAATTTCTCTCCAAAGAGCTTTTCTTTCTTTATGAGTTAATTCTGGGTTTAAATAAACCCCTTCTTGAAATTCGTCAACACTCACTCCATAAGGTAAAAATTTAATTGCCCCTTCTAAGTGTGAAAGACGATATTTGTCTGCTTCTTCAAAAAAGAGTTCCATCCATGGCCAAGCGAAAAATTCCATTGACATTGAATGTATTTCACAGGCTTCAAGTGTAGGTTGACGATAGGCGGAAACCTTCATGTTTCGACTCATATAACCTTGGAATGCATGACCAACTTCATGAGTTAATACGTCTACGTCGCCTTGTGTACCATTAAAGTTTGCAAAAATAAATGGGGCTTTATAACGTGGGAAATATGTCATATATCCACCTGAACGTTTACCTGGCCTTGCAGTTAAATCAAGCAGTTCGTTTTCAACCATAAAGCGGAAAAATTCACCAGTTTCTTTACTCATTTCATCATACATTTTAGTAGCGTTTTTCACTAAAACAGGTTCATCACCTTTAGGAAGAGGATTACCGTCCTTAAATGATTGATTTAAATCGTAAATGTATGGTTTTCTAATTCCAATTCGCTTACTTATCTGTTTAACAATCTTATTAACTAAAGGCACAACATGCTCAAAAATTTGTACTCGATAGTTTCTTACATCATCTGCATTATAATCAGTTCTTCCTAAGCGTAAGTAACCAAGTTCAATATAGTTTTTAAATCCGAGTTTAGTCGCCATTTCATGCCTAATTTTTACTAAACCATCATAAATTTCGCCTAATTTTTCATCGTTTTCACTAAAGAAATTAGTTGTTGCAAGATATGCCTCTTTCCTCGTTTTTCGGTCTTGACTTTGGGTAAATTTACCCATTTGTGAAAGATTATAAATTTCGCCACGGAATGGGATCTTTGCACCTGCAATAACTTTGTTATACTCCATAACAAGCATTGCTTCTTTTTGTAATTCTGGAATTATTATAGGATTAAAACAACGCATTGATGTTTCAATCATTTTAAATAAAAATGACCCCCATTCTTTTTCAAGTGCTTCTCGATGTGGACTACTAATCAACGCTTTTTGAAAATCATGATAAAAACCCTGTAGCAACGGCAAATCTTTATTTAATTGTTCACTAGCTTTTTCATATTTTTCATCACGAGCATCAAGAGAATATCGAACTGAAATAATTGTAATGTCAGTCATCATATCTTCCATTAAACGATTCATTCTTTTGATTACTTTTGAAGCATCTTTACTAGTTGGCGCATTTGCAAACTCTAGTGTGAGACTAGATATTTTTTTACCTAATTTTTCAACATTAGGCATTTTGAAAGGATATTCACTAAATTTCATTTTTATACTCCTTAATTATTAGACTTTCTTCTTCCATTTCAATTGGTTTTTTATCTCCTAACATTTCAATAATTGTTGGAGCAATATTACTTAATTTGCCACCTTCTTTTAATTTAATGTTCGGATTATTAATACTAAAGGGAACTAAATTAGTTGTATGGGCTGTAAAAGGATTCCCTTTTTCATCAAGTAATTGTTCAGCATTACCATGATCCGCAGTAATAATTAATGTTGCGTTATTTTCATTAACCCATTTAACAATCTTTCCTACCGACTCATCAACAGTTTCAACTGCTTTTACGACTGCATCAAAAATAGCGGTATGACCAACCATATCACAATTAGCATAGTTTAAAATCACAACATCTAAATCTTTTTTGTTTAATTCATTTAATAAAGCTTCAGTAACTTTTGGCGCACTCATAGAAGGTAATAAATCATATGTAGCAACTTTAGGTGAATCAATTAAAACGCGACGACAATTTTTAAGAACGGGTTTTTCAACTCCATCATAATTAATAGTTCCATCAAAAAAGAATGTAACATGTGCATATTTTTCTGTTTCTGCAATTCTTAATTGACGATAATTGTTATCTGCTAGCCATTCACCCAAGGTATTCGTAAGTTTTGGTAAAGCCATTGCAATTTCACCTTTGACTGAATCGGCATATTTCATTGTACAAACCAAGAAAATATTCTTTAATACTGGGTTTGGAACATATGGTTTGTACAAATATTGTCCGTCTTTTTTTGGTGGATTTTGATAAAAATATGGATTTGTTAAAATCGTAGAAATTTGAATTGCACGATCTGGTCTAAAATTCATAAAAATAACAGCATCATTATCACCGATTGATCCATCAACAAGTGCATTATAACTTGGAGTTACGAATTCATCAGATGGATCCATTCCTTTTTTAGGTAGTTCGCTATATTCTTTTTTAAAATATTCTTTATAATCTGTAAACGATGGCCCTTTACGATTAACCATCATTTGATAAGCTACATCAACACGGTCAAGATTCTTATCGCGATCCATTACATAATAGCGACCGCCGATTGATGCAAGTTTGCCAAATTGTAATTTGTCCATTTCGTCAAGTATTTCTTTTATATAATCAGGTCCTTTTTGCGGATCAACATCGCGTCCATCCATAAACGCATGAAAATATGCAGTTTCTAACCCAAAATCTTTGGCCATTTTCAAAATCGCCTTAATGTGATTCAAATGACTATGAACACCACCATCACTTGTTAAGCCAAAAATATGTAGTTTAGAATTATGATCTTTTGCCCATTTCATAGCTTTTAAATAGCTCTCATTTTTAAAGAAAGTACCTGTTTTAATTGCATTATTAATGTAAGTAAGTGATTGATAAACAACGCGACCTGCACCAATGTTCATATGACCCACTTCTGAGTTACCCATTTGACCAACTGGAAGACCGACTGCTTCTCCAGAAGCATCGATTAAAACAGTTGGATTATTATTAAAAAAGGCCGTTAAATTAGGCGTTTTAGCGTGGGCGATTGCATTGCCTTTTTTTTCTTTTCGATAGCCGAAGCCATCCATAATACATAGAATAATCGGTTTAGGATATTTCATAATTTCGTCCTCTTTTCTAAAACATTATACTCGCTAGACAATCATATTTCAAAAAATATGATTAATCTCTTAAATTTCTTCTTTTAGTTCGAAATTAAAGAGGGCGACAAAAAAAGCAAAAACAAGAGATTTGGCATTGTAGTTATAATTTTTAACTATTTTGTTATGAGCCATTACAATGCGACGGTAGTTATCATCACTATCTTCAATTGCAGATAGTAAATCTTGAATATATTTTTTTGAATTATCATCTTTCAGAAGATCCGTTTTTTTTGAAATTTCATTAAATCCTTCATTTAATTTTTCAATATAAAATTGACGGTTATCATTAATAATGTTTATTCGTTCATTTTCAAAGTCGAATTTACTAAAACTAACTGAAATTCCTTGTTCTTCTAAACGGTTTACTGCTAACCCAAGAGCTGTATTCTTATTAGCAATTAAAAGACGACTTGATTTTTTATGTTTGAGCATCTGTGCTTTATAAAATAACATTACATAACTAAATATAAGTCCAATTAGTACATATATGGCGAAGAGAATAGTATATATTAATGTCCAATAATTCATTAACCAAACCTCAACAAAGATATTATAGCACGAACAAAAAAATCTTAGTCAAAAAAAACTATCAAATAATCGCTTATTTTGACATCATATTATCATAATGATAATATATTAAAGAGGTATTTATTATGGCAGAAAAACCAATTATGGCGTTTATCTACGATTTTGATAAAACGCTATGTCCTGAAGATATGCAAAATTATTCCTTCATTCCAGCTTTAGGTATGACGCCTGAAGAATTTTGGAATGAAACAGGAAAATTTAGTGAAATAACCGGCGTAGAACGAATTTTAGCGTATATGTATATGATGATTGTTCTAGCCAAAGAAAAAGGCATTGAGTTAACAAAAGAATACTTAAATGGTCTTGGAAAAGATATTCGTTTTTATGATGGTGTCCGTACATGGTTTAAAAGAATCAATGCTCACGGAGAGCAAAGGAACGTAAAAATCGAACATTATCTTATTAGTAGTGGAACAAAAGAAATCATTGATGGTTGTGCTATTGCACATGAATTTAAAGAAATTTATGGTTGTGAGTTTCTATTCGATAAAGAAACAAAAACACCTGTTTGGCCCAAATTAACCATCAATTACACTGCAAAAACGCAGTTCTTCTTTAGAATTTCTAAAGGAGCCCTTGATATAACTGATGATCAAGCGTTAAACAGAAAGCAAACAATTCGAAGAATCCCATATCGAAATATTGTCTATTTTGGAGATGGGATGACAGATGTTCCCATTATGCTTCTAGTTAAAAATAACGGTGGAAAGTCAATTGCTGTTTATCACAAAGGACAACGTGATAAGGTCCACTATTTATTAGAAGATGATCGTGTTAATTTTGTCTGTAACGCTGATTATTCATCAAATTCACAATTAGAAAAAATTTCTAAATTACTTATCGACCAAGTTGCTATAACTGAACTAGTTGAAAGAAAACAAGAAGATTTATCTAAAATTAAGTAGTTTAGTCATCAACAAAGAGGTGTTTTATGAACTATGCAGTCATTTTAATGGCGGGAAAAGGCGAAAGATTTGGTGGCCCTCTACCAAAACAATTTTTAAATATTGGTAACAAACCACTTTACTTATATACTGTTGAAACTTTTGCCTTTCATCAAGATATAGATGCTATTTTGATCGTATGTGAAGAAATGTACAAAAATCGCATTCAAAAAGATATTGTTAAGTTCAAAATACCTAAAATCACTACTTTTATTACTGGCGGTACTACAAGACAAAGTAGTGCATTTAACGCATTAATTTATCTAAATGCAGTTGGAAAAGAAAATGATATTGTTTTAATCCATGATGGAGATCGCCCTCTTGTTACTAGCGAAATTATCTCTAATAATATTGCCGCTATGCAAATTACTGATGCTGCAATAACAGCCATTCCTAGTGCAAACTCACTAGGTATTTCATATGACAATCAAACTATTAGTTCTTTTCCTCCACGCCAACAATATTATGTCATTCAAACTCCGCAGACATTTAAACTTGGCTTAATTTACAAGGCACATGTACAAGCAAATCAACATATTAATAAAATGTACTACACAGATGATGGAAGCATTGTTTTAGCTTATGGCAAGGAAGTTAATATTGTACGTGGCTCAACTCACAATTTTAAAATTACAACATATGATGACTTTACATTACTTAAGACACTTTTGAGGTTTAAAAATCAATAAATGGCTAATTTCGAATACAACATTGGTGATATTATAGTTGGAACCGTTAAAGAGATACGTCCATACGGTGCAATAATTTCCTTTAATGATGAATTTGAAGGTTTGCTGCATATTTCAGAAATTAGCGATCGTTATGTCAGCGACATTAATTACTTTTGTGAAGTTAATAAAAACATCGCAGTTAAAATTATTGATATCAACGAATTTAATAATTTTATGCGTCTTTCATTAAAAAAAGTTCCAGTAAACCAGCGTTTGCCTGGACCCAAAAGGAAAAAAATGAAAGAAAATATTAAGTTAGAAGAAATTGATTTTACGCCTTTAGCAGAGGCTCTCCCACGGTGGATTGAAGAATTCAAAAAAAGGAAAGAGGAAAACGACTAATGAGATTAATATTAGATCATACACTGGTAAACCTACCAATTGATAAATATAGAGAAAGAGTTAGTTTGATTAATCAAATGATTAACGAAAAGAAAGGTGCAGGCAACGACTATTTAGGTTGGGCTGATTACCCTTTAACATACGACAAAGATGAGTTTAATGAACTGATTAAAACTTCTAAATATATAAGAGAAAATTTTGATACATTAGTCGTATGTGGTATTGGCGGATCCTACCTTGGAGCAAGAGCAGCATTAGAAGCTTTAAAAGGCTTTTATAACAAAAGTGATATTGAAATTATTTTTATAGGCCAAACGTTTTCTCCGACTTATACAAAACAGGTTCTTTCATATTTAGAAAAACGCAATTTTGCAATTAATGTTATTTCTAAAAGCGGTACAACAACAGAAACTGCAATCGCGTTTCGACTTTTACGACAACTTCTTGAAAATAAGGTTGGAAAGAAAAAAGCAAAAGACAGCATTTTTGTAACAACCGATGCAAAAAAGGGTGCTTTAAAAGAGCTTTCTAATAAAGAAGGTTATAAAACCTTTGTTCTTCCTAGTGATGTTGGTGGTCGCTTTTCCGTTTTAACCCCTGTTGGACTTCTTCCACTTTCCGTGGCAGGAGTTGACATTAAATCTATGATGGCTGGTGCACTTAAAGCTCGTGAAGACATTTTAAAAACATCACTAGAAAAAAACGACTGTTACTTATATGCATGCATGAGAGATTTTTTATATAGAAATAATTATTCTGTTGAATTATATGCATTTTATGAACCTCATTTTGCTATGCTAGGCGAATGGTTAAAGCAACTTTATGGTGAAAGCGAAGGGAAAAATAAAAAAGGCCTCTTCCCTGGATCAGTTACTTTTTCAACTGACTTACATAGTCTAGGTCAGTTTATTCAAGACGGAACGCCGCTTTTGTTTGAAACCGTGATTTACGTTAACGAACCTTTAGCAGATATCACCATTCCATCTGATGATGATAACTTTGACGGATTAAATTATTTATCAGCAAAACCGCTATCTTTTGTAAATATGCAGGCTTTTAAGGGAACACTTGTCGCACATGTAAATGAAGGCAAAGTACCAAATATAGTCATTGAAATTTCACACCTTGATGCTTTCAAGATGGGTTATTTATTTTACTTTTTTATGAGATCGTGTGCTATGAGTGCATATCTTTTAGAAGTAAATCCATTTAATCAACCTGGAGTTGAAGTTTATAAACGTAACATGTTTAAACTACTTGGAAAAAAAGATTAATAATATTTTATAAACTTTAAAAGCCTTAAATAAAAATAGTATTATATATAAAAATAACTCATATAATGCCAAAAATGTGTCGAAAAAATTTAAGGCTTTTTTTCATTGACTAAAAAGGGCTTGAGTGGTATATTTATATAGCATATTGAGCGTAGTCCCCGGATGTTTAGCTCAGATGGGAGAGCATCGCCTTTACACGGCGGAGGTCGGGGGTTCAAGTCCCTCAACATCCACCATCTTGTATGCAAATGTAATGGAGGAGTAGCGAAGTGGCCAAACGCGGCTGACTGTAAATCAGTTCCTTAGGGTTCGGTGGTTCAAATCCGCCCTCCTCCACCATCGCGTTGGGGCATAGCCAAGCGGTAAGGCACTAGACTTTGACTCTACCATTCCCTGGTTCGATCCCAGGTGCCCCAGCCAATATGCCTCTCGTTAGCTCAGTCGGTAGAGCACTTGACTTTTAATCAAGGGGTCACAAGTTCGACTCTTGTACGAGAGACCATTGCCCAGATGGCGGAATAGGTAGACGCAAAGGACTTAAAATCCTTCGGTAGCTAATACCGTGCCGGTTCAAGTCCGGCTCCGGGCACCACGGGTAAAAGAGCATTTATATAGTGCTCTTTTTTATTTTTATTTAATATAAGCATTATCAACTGGTTAAAAAATGGATTATGTTATAATACAAAAGGAGGGTATAAATATGAGATTTTATAAATGTGACATTTGTGGAAATTTTGTAGCAATGGTCGAAGATTCAGGTGTTAACCCATTTTGCTGTGGTCAAAAAATGACTGAAGTAGTAGCTAACACTCAAGAGGAAGTTGCGACTGAAAAACATATTCCAGTAATTGAAGTTAAAGATAACAAAGCTATTATTACTGTTGGCGATGTTTTACATCCAATGATTAAAGTACACTGGATTGAATGGATTCTTTTAGTTACTACTGAAGGGAACAAACGTAAAGTATTATCACCAAATGATGCTCCTGTTGCAGAATTCGCACTTCTTCCTAACGAAAAAGTATTAAGCGCCTATGCCTATTGTAATTTACATGGTCTTTGGAAAAGAGATAACAATTAATTGACATTTTCGTATTATTTTCTGCAAAATGAATATATTTTAGGATGAAAGATTATGGATATAAATAATTTGATTGAAAGTAAAATAGCTAAAATTAGACCATTCATTAATCGTCATGGCGGCGATATTGAATTCGTAAAATTTGAGGAAGGTTATGTTTATGTAAAAATGCATGGTGCATGTAAAGGTTGTGCATACTTAGATCAAACCTTAACTTATGGTGTAGAGAACTTACTTATGGAGGAAGTCCCCGGAGTTATTGGGGTTATTCTAGTACAATAAAAAAACCGGTTTAACCGGTTTTTTTAATAATTATAGAATTGAGTTGCGTCAACAGTACCATGCAACCTAAAATAATCTGCCACTAATTCGCGGCAATAAAGTCCAGTGCAAATTTGCTCATAATTTCTTAATGAGTTATATGGACTAGTACTTACATAATCAATGGTGCCAATTGTACAAGGCGATGTAACTTCTGGTCCATCTGGAAAATAGTTTTGATTGTATCCATCCATAGCGCCTTTAGTATCTGAAACACTAACATTTTCGATAACTCTTATTTCGTTATCAAAAGGTAGCGCACGATATATATCTCCATATGTTATATCTCCTGATGGCATATCATAAACTCTTACTCCTCCAGTATTATGAATTGTTAAATCTAGTTCTGGATAGTCTGGTTTTAAATAAAAATACATAACATAATTAACAAAATTAACTATTTGACTTCTATAATTGAATCCACCAGTTAATTGTCCTACAACTTCTTCTTTTACATCACGAATTTCTCTTTCATAATATTCCTCATAAATGTTATATGCATCTTGATCATCAGAATAATTTGGAACAATATTAGAGGCACTAATAACTTGATATGTTTTAACTACTTTTTCTTTAGTGTCTTTATTAAAATCTATATTTACATGCATGATTTGTTGACCATATCCATTTGTTTGAAGAATTGGAACGTTATTTTCTTTATATCTCTCCAGTTTATGTGTATGACCACAAAATACTAAATCAACATATGACTTACCACCATTATTAGTACCGTTAATAGTTTCATAATAATCGTTAAAATTATTCATTAATGAGTCATGTGTTAAAAGAACAACAATATCGACATCATCTTCATTTCTTAGTCTTTTTGATTCTTGAACAATATAATTATCGGGTACTCTAAAATCATAGTCCTTAACATTTTCATAAAAAATCGATGATTCGAGCCTTTCACCAATTGAGCCTATAATTCCAATTTTTACACCCTTTCGTTCTACAATTGTACTTGGTAAGGCAAAAGAAGCCCTTTCATTAGTTCTTTTATCAAAAATATTTATCCCTAAGAAAGGGAAAGTTGCTAATTCTTGATTATTAATAATTTCTGTATCTTTCCAATCAAATTCATGATTGCCTAAAGCCATCGCTTCAAAATTAGAGTCATTCATTAAATCGGTCAACAATCTGCCGCGTGTAATATTACTATCTGCACTTCCTTGCCACATATCACCTGATGATAGATTTATTACTCCATCTGGATTTTCTTCACCTTTACTTTTAAAAAAAGAAGCGATTTTAAACCATCCAATTTCATCTTCATCTTCACTAACAATAGCTCCGTGAAAATCATTAAGCCCAAAAAAGTCCAATTTAACAACGTCACTATTCTCTGAAACAAATTCACTACTTCCACTTGTGGTCTCACTAGTAGAATCAGTAGTTGAAGTTAATTCACTTGAATCAATCGGTGGTTTTTTTTGGCAACCAAATAATAACAAGAACGGAATTAATAATAGAATTTTTCTTTTCATCTTATAAATATTCCTTTACATCAATTGTATTATATTTCTTAAAGTAATTAGAGACAGCATCACGAGCATAAGTTGCAGTTACTTCTCCATTATAAGTGTCTTGATAGTCTCTTTCATATAAATATGAGATTGTTAAGACTTTATATCTGCCAGTATTATCAATATCATTTATATTAATTGTAAAATAATTAGCATTGTTTGAGTTTGGAGAACCAATAAGACCCTTAAGTTGAGAACCCGTTAATTCCATTATTATAATTTCATTATCAAATGGTAAAGATTTATAAATGTCTCCATAAGTTACCTTTCCGTTTGGAAGTTCTGCCCTTATGCCTCCACGCACATTATGCATTGCGCCTACTGCTCCTGGAACTGCTTCAACCATTGCACGGACGGTAAGATTTCCAATTGCTTCTATTTTCATTGGTCCATTTTTAATTCGCCCAACAACTTCATTTTTAATTTCTTCAACATCTTGAAGATGATACTTGTAAATTTGTTCTGCGATTGGTTCAGGTTTAATTGTTGGATTAATTGATAAAACGCTATCAACACGATAATCTTTTAAAACTAATTCGTTTTCTTTATATGCAAATCTAACATACTGGATTCCTCTTCCTAGCCCAGTAGTTTGAAGAATAGGAATTCCGTTTTGTATTTGTCTATCATGCACGTGTTGATGACCGCAAAAAATCGCATCAACAATTTTATTATTTATAATTTCATCATACTCATAATTTCCATTTAAAAGAGAATCATGTGTATTTAACACTACAATTTCTGCTCCGTTTTCACGTAATTGGCTTGCTTCAGTTACGACATAATCTGTAATAACATCAAAATCAATATCAGCAATCAAGGATGCTTGAACAGTACTTTCTAATGAAGAACCAATCGTACCAATAATACCAATTTTGACTCCATCTCTTTCGATCAATGTTGAGGCATCTAACCAATCTACGCGCTTAGTCGTCCCTTTATTTACAATATTAGCTCCTAAAAACGGATGAGTAGATTTATTTTTATTAATTTTGATTTGATCGATTGTCCAATCGAATTCATGATTTCCAACTGTAAAAGCAGAAAAGCCAATATAGTTTAATTCATCTACCATTAGTTCCCCTTTTGTAAGATTACTATCGGCAGATCCTTGCCACATATCACCAGCTGCTAAGAAAATAGTACCGCCCGGATTCTCGCTTCTCCTATCAATTAAATATTGCGCCATACGAGAAATTCCGGGTTTATTTTCATCTGGAGTAAATTCAACTGCACCATGAAAATCATTTAATGTATAAAAATCAATTAATTTATAGCCGTCTTCCTCTAATGCTCTATAAGCGCTCGGATCAAATGGCGTATAATCTGGAAATGATATCCTTTCTTTTTTTGAACATCCACTTAAAAGAGAAAGAACAAAAACGCTACAAAACAAGGTTCTTTTTAAAAATTTCCTCATAATAATCCTAAATGTTCCTTTTTATTTATAATAATATATCCTTCTCGATTTTTCACATCTTCACGATTATACTCGTATTTACTACCATCTGGTTTTAACAAGAACCCCCCTGCCTCTTCAACAATTAATTGAGGAGCAGCAATATCCCATTCCTTAGTCCCATCTGTAGAACGATAAGAGATTTCGGCTTTTCCTTCTGCTATTCTGCAAGCTTTCAAAGATGCACCAACAGTTAAAACAGTACTTATAACATCTTTATTTTTATCAATGAAAATTTGTTCAGTTTCTTTAAAATGATATCTAGAACATAAAACAGTCAAATCTTTCAATTTATTAGAAACTTCAATTTTCTTTTTAATGTTACCTTTTATGCAATAAGCGCCTCCACCTTTACTTGCATAAAAAAGTTCATTTAAAACCGGAGCTAAAACTACACCAACAATAATCTCACCTTTATATGAAAGGGCAATATTTGTTGTGAATTCAGCTTGTTTTCTAGTAAATTCTTTAGTTCCATCAATAGGATCAATAATCCAAACAAAATCATTTTTTAAACGACTTAAATCATCTTTTGATTCTTCGGTTAAAAAAGAGTGAGTAGGAAATGACTCTTTAAGAAAATTAATTAAAAACTGATCTGCCATCTTATCTGCAGTTGTAACTGGTGAATTATCTTCTTTTATCTCAATATCAAAGGAACTATTAAATATTGAAAGAATCAGCGGCTGAACTTGTCTTGCCGCTTCAATCGCATTATTTAAGTAAAAATCTAAATTTAGTTTCACGCTTTTGTTTCCTTTATTGCTTTAATAAGTTCATTAATTACTTTTGGTACATCTTTAAAACTTTCTAACCTGCAACCAGAAGCACATAAATGTCCACCACCGCCAAACTTTAAGGCTACTTGGTTAACATTAATGTTTCTGCTTCTTAATTCGACATAAATTTTCCCATGAATATCTTCAGCAAAAGTTGCCCAACACGGATAACCTTTGATATTGCCTAAATGATTGACATATGAGCTCATATCTGATGCATCAATATTAAAATGTTTCAATTTACTTTGAGAAATTTTGATATAACAAACACCATCTTTTGTTTTAAAATTCGTAAGAAGATATCCCCTGAAACGAACTTTATTTATATCTTTCTTTGATAATTCATAATTTATTTTTGATAAATCCGCACCCTTTTTGATTAATTGAGCGGATAAATGCAGCGTTTGTGCTCCGGTCGGATTATATAAATAACGGCCACTATCAGTCAAAATTCCAAGTAAAAGCGCGGTTGCTCCTAGAGGAGAAATATTTAAATTTTCGTTTTCAATAAACTCGGCAATTATTTCACAAGTTGCTACTTTATCATTATCAATGATTGTTTCATTTGTGAATGTCTCCACAAATAAATGGTGATCTATTAAAAAAGTAGATTTTGCTAATAAATACCGTTGATCTTCAACACGATCTTTATTAGCAACATCTACAATTATTGCAAATGAGGAAGCAATAACTTCGTCGCTAACTACATCTAATTTTCCAACTAATGGAACAAACTCATCCACATTAGTGCCAAGAGCAAATACGCTTTTATTTGGAAACGATGCTTTAATAGTTTCTTTTAATCCTACTAGTGAGCCTATAGCATCACCATCAGGAAAAATGTGCGAAAATATAGTGATCGTTTCCGCTTTTTCAATTAGTTGAAAAAGTTTTGCGTATTTGCTCATTTATAAGTTATTTATTTAGCCTTCCCAACACTACCGAAGACTTCACATTTTTGACGTACAACTGCTGCAATACCTTTTTTACCTGGGCCAATGATTTTTCTAGGATCATAGACTTTACTATCATTTGTAAGAACTTCTCTTACTATACGTGTCCATTCTTGTTGACATTCGGTATTTACATTAATTTTAGCTGTTCCACGGGCAATGGCTTTTTTAATTTGTTCATCAGGAATACCTGAACCACCGTGAAGAACGAGTGGCACACGGACTAATTCACTAATTTCTTGCATTTCATCAAAGCCTAACTTTGGTTCACCCTTATATGGTCCATGAACAGAACCAAGAGCAGGTGTTAGGAAATCTACTTTTGTTTCTTTAACGAGTTTTACACATTCTTCAGGAATAGCATACATTGTTTCGGCAACAACATGTTCTTCTTCGCCGCCAACTCTTCCAAGTTCTGCTTCAACAGTTACCCCACGGGCATGTGCGTATTCAACAACTCGCTTTGTTTTAGCAATGTTTTCTTCAAGCGGGAAATGTGAAGCATCAATCATTACACTCGTAAATCCGGCATCAATCGCCTTAAAACAAACTTCTTCACTACTTCCATGATCGAGATGAATTGCAATTGGAATAGTATATTTTCTTTCTTCAATAAGTGCTTTAATCATTGCAACAGCGACCTTAAAACCACCCATATATTTAGCAGCACCTTCGCTGACACCAAGAATTACAGGTGATTCTAGAGCTTGACATTCATCAAGAATCGCAAGAGTCCATTCAAGATTATTAATGTTGAATTGACCAACTGCATATTTTTCTTTTTTTGCTTTTGTAAGCATTTCCTTCATATTAACTAATGACATAATATAGTCCTTTCTTAAATTTCTTCATCTTCGTCAGTTTTTTGATCATCTTCATCGTCATCTTCTTCTTTTTTAGGTACAACGCGAAGACGAATTGGTTCACCATCATCATCGAAATCACTTTCTTCGTCATCTTCTTCATCTTCAGTAGTATAAAAATCATACATGGATAGATGAACATCATCATAAAGTACTCGTTCACGTAAATCCCAAGTATTATCGCGAACATTGACAAAGCGACCATCAAGACTTAAATTTGTGTAAAAAACAGACATTAGGTAGATTTTTTCTTCTTCGCTATAATCTTTTTGAACACAAACTTCTTCCCACAATTCCTCAAAAGTTAAAGGTTCTTTACTTTTTGAAAGAATTTCAAAGACGATTTCTAAATTTGATTTTGATTTCATTTTTTCCTCCTATTACATTGTCTTTGGTGCAGAAACACCAATTAATTTTAAACATTCCTTCATCGTGATTGCAGCAGCCTTAACAAGGTGTAACCTTGTAGCAGTTAATTCAAGATTACTTGAATCAATAATTCGACATTCTGTATAGAAACTATGAATTAAATTCGCGAGTTTCTGAGCATAAATTGTTAATTTATATGGTGAACGTGTGTCTGCTGAATCACGAATTGTATATGGAAAATCAATTAAATATTTCATTAAATCGATTTCATATTTGCTATCTAGCAATGCTAGATTTATAGCACCTTTAATATTTTTACCTCTTTCAAGTACACCACAAAGTCGTGCATGTGCATATTGAGCATAATAGACAGGATTAGCATTTGAGGTCTCTTTTGCAAGATTTAAATCAAAATCTAAATGACTACTATTTGCTCTTGATACAAAGAAATAACGAACAGCATCAACCCCTACATCATCACAAAGTTCCCGAAGTGTAATTGCGTTTCCAGTTCTTTTACTCATTTTTACTTCCTTGCCATCTTGGATAATACGAACCATTTGGATAATTTCTACTTCTAAAATATCCTTTGGATATCCTAGTATTTCAAGAGCAGATTTCATCCTTCCAATATAACCATGGTGATCAGCACCTAAAATATTAATAAGTAAATTGTATTGGTTTGTTAGTTTTTGCTCATGATAAGCAATATCAGGTAAAAAATAAGTAAAATCTCCATTTGATTTAATTAAGACACGATCTTTATCATCACTATAATCACTAGTTTTTAATAATGTTGCACCTTCTTCTTCGTAAGTGTATGGTTTTAATTTTTCTAATACTTTTGGTATCGCGTTAGTGTTTCTAATTTTCGTTTCATAAGAAAATACATCAAATTTAACACGGAAATGTTTTAAATCTTCTTTAATCCGCTCTAATTGCAGTTCAACACCACGTTTTTTAAAGTATGTAAATGCTTCATCATTCAAAGTAAGATAACGATCACCAATCTCATTGACTAAAATTTTAGCTAAGTCAATTAATTGTTCACTATGATAGCCATCTTCTGGAACTGCAGTTTCTTTTCCTAGTAATGTAGCATAACGAGCATATAAGCTTTTAGCTAGATTATCAATTTGAACGCCTGCATCATTAACATAATATTCACGAACTACTTGATGCCCTGCTTTTTCTAAAATACGACAAAGAGCATCTCCATATGCAGCTCCTCTTGCATGACCAAGATGGAGTTCGCCGGTAGGGTTAGCACTAACGAATTCAACATTTACTTTGGAACGCTTATCAAGTTGAAGTTGACCATACTTATCTCCATTAGAAATAATTTCTTCAATAACATTTGTAAGATAAAGTGGTTTAATGAAAAAATTAATAAAACCAGGTCCTGCAATTTCGCATTTTTCAATATTTCTAGAATCAATATTTGAAGTAATTATTTTTGCGATATCTCGTGGAGCCTTTTTTAGAGGTTTTGCTAATTGCATAGCAATATTGGTCGCATAATCACCGTGTTTTTCATCTCTTGAACGTTCAATAACAATATCATCAAAAGATATCTTTATATCAAGCTCATTAAGAGCATTTAGAAGCACGGTTTTTAAATACTTTTCTATATTCATTAATTTTCCTTTCCGGTATTTAATTATACTATCAAGATAGTATTAATTAAAGTTAAATCGCATTCAAGCGATTTAAAATTTCTTTTTTTCCCAACACTTTAATAATATTAACTAATTCAGGTCCGTGTGTTTCGCCAGTTAAAATTAATCTAATAGGCATAAATAAACTTTTACCTTTTGCACCAGTTTCTATTTGCGTTTGTTTTAAGATAGCTTTAATATTTTCAGTTGATAATTCATCTGTTTCAGCAATTAATCTTGCAAAAACGTGGTAAACCTCTTTGCTAAGTGGATCATTCATAAGTGCAATTTCTTCTTCATCGGTTGTTTTTTTGTAAACAACCAATGGACTTAATAAATCAATTATTTGTTCACCAAACAAAATTTGATCTTTAAAGAGATTAGCAATTAAAAGAAGTTCGCTATCTTCTTTTGTATTAATATCAATTACTTTAGCTAGGAACGGTTTTATTAGTTCTAAATATTTTTCATCATCAAGTTTTTTAATATATTGACCATTCATCCAATTTAATTTATTTTGATCAAACATTGATGGAGATTTCGATAATCTTTTTGGATCAAAAATTTGAACAGCTTCTTCTAAGGTAAATATTTCTTGTTCGCCTTCTGGAGACCAACCTAATAGCAATATAAAATTCATAATTGCTTCTGGAAGATAACCTTTATCGCGATATTGCGACATGAACTGAAGAATATTTAAATCTCTTTTACTTAATTTTTTACCAGTTTCGTTAACAATTAAAGTCATGTGTCCAAACTCAGGAATTTCCCAATTAAAATATTCGTACAATTGTATTTGTTTGGGAGTATTTGAAAGATGTTCTTCCCCACGTAAAACATGGGTAATTTCCATCATATGATCATCAATTACTACTGCAAAGTTATATGTTGGTATTCCGTTACTTTTAATAATAACCCAATCACCAATATCATCATTGTTAAATTTCACAGGGCCTCTAACTAAATCATTAAAAGCAATTTCATGATGTGGTTTCAAGTGAAGTCTAATACAAGGAACGCGGCCTTCTTTTTCAAATGTCTCTTTTTCTTCTTTAGTTAAATGTAGACATCTTTGATTATATTGTGGAGCGCTGATACCTCTTAATTGTTGAGCTTGTCGTTCAGCTTCAAGTTCTTCTTCGGTACAATAACAATAATAAGCATATCCCTTATCAATTAGCTCTTTTGCATACTTTTGATATACATCTATTTTTTCCATTTGTCTATACGGTGCGTATTTTGGGTTTGGTTTTAAGGGAGATTCATCAGGTATAATTCCAAGCCAAATTAAATCGTTAATTTGACTTTCTTCAGCCCCTTCAACATTTCGTTCAATATCAGTATCTTCTATTCTTAAAACAAATTCGCCATTAAAATGTTTGGCAAATAAGTAGTTGTAAAGTGCACTTCTTGCTCCACCAATATGAAGATATCCCGTTGGAGATGGTGCATAACGAACTCGAATTTTTTTCATATTAATTTTTCTCCTTTAATAATACACAAGCAACAGCTTCAATTGCTTCATTTTGACCAACTGGTCCAAGACCTTCATTTGTAGTTGCTTTTATTGAAATGTTTTCTATTTTTGTAAAAATTAGTTTAGCAATGTTTTCTCTCATTTTTAATATATAGGGAGCAAGTTTTGGTGATTCACATACAATTTGTACATCTAAATTAGAAACCTCATAATTTAACTCACTCATTTGTTTAACAGCATGTTTTACAATAACTTCACTATTTAAGTTTTTATTGCTTGGATCTTTGTCACTGAAATGAGTGCCTAAATCACCTAATGCAAGTGCCCCATAAATTGCTTCGCTGACAGCATGAAGTACTACATCAGCATCACTATGCCCTAGTAATCCCAAATCATGATCAATTTTTACACCACCTAAAATTAAAGGTCTCCCCTTAACTAGACGATGAATGTCCTTACTAATTCCTATTCTCATAATTAAACATTAAATTTAAAGAACGCTACATCCCCATCGTTCATTAAATAATCCTTTCCTTCAATTCTCATTTTACCTGCTTCTTTTACTGAAAGTTCATTGCCAAATTTAACCAAATCATCAAATTTATAAATTTCAGCTTTAATAAAACCTCGACTAAAGTCAGAATGGATAATTCCTGCACAATCTTTAGCATTCATACCTTTTTTAAAGGTCCATGCTCTAACTTCATCTTTTCCGACTGTAAAAAATGTTTCAAGACCTAATAATTTATATGCAGATATTATTACTCTATGAAGTGAATCTAACTCAATTCCTAATTCTCTGAATATCTCGTCTTTTTCATTTTCTTTTAAACCTGAAAGTTCGTTTTCTGTAGCTATACTAATAGGTATAACTTTTGTATTCTCGTTATTTGCAATTTCGTTGACTACCTTAAAATGAGTACTATTAAGTGGTTCACTAATAAACTGATCACTTATGTTAGCGACATAAATAAGTGGTTTTTCTGTTAATAAAAAATAATTTTTACGCACAAATTCTCTATCATCTTTTGAAAGATTTGGAATCCTTCTTACAGGAACACCTTTTTCTAAATGTTCTTTTAAGAAACTGATAATTTTTACTTCATAAACTGAGTCTTTATCTTTATTAACCCTAGCCTTAGTCTCAACTTTTCCAATTCTTTTATTAAGTGTTTCTAAATCTGCCATGATTAATTCTAAGTCAATAATTTCAATATCACGTTTAGGATCGATGCCTTGTTCAACATGAATAATTTTTGGATTTTCAAAACATCTAACAACTTCAATTAAAGCATCACACTCTCTAATGTGACTTAAAAATCGATTGCCTAGTCCTTCTCCATGACTAGCACCTTTAACTAAACCAGCGATATCTACGAATTCAATAGTTGCTAGAGTTGTCTTAATAGGTTTAAAAACTTTATTTAAAAAAAGAACCCTATCATCAGGAACATTAACAATACTTTTGTTTGGGTTTATTGTCGCGAAAGGATAGTTAGCAGCTTCAACTGTAGATGAAGTTAATGCATTAAATAGAGTTGATTTTCCAACATTAGGTAATCCGATAATTCCGACTTTAAGTGACATTCCTGCTCCTTTCGCATACTCATAGTAATTATATTACTTATGAGTAAATAAAACAAATAACACAACAAAAAAAGGTTAGGTAACTAACCTTTTTTAAGTTTTATCGCATTTTAGAGTTTTTCTATATTGATTGCACGATCTCCACGATCTGTAGATTCAACATCGAATTTAACTTTTGCACCGTTTTCAATAGTTTTGAAGCCATCCATTACTAACGCTGAATAGTGAAAGAAAATTTCTCTTTCGTCTTCAGTTGTAATAAATCCAAAGCCTTTATTTTTATTGAACGTTTTTACTGTTCCCTTCATCATTAATCCTTTCCTTACATGTGATAATTCTATCACATTTGCAACAAAGAGACACCTTAATTTTTTACAAA
>JAAYSA010000030.1 GCA_012518455.1 Erysipelotrichaceae bacterium
ATTTTAATACGTGCTAATTATTTAACACTTCCATTCGAACGAGCTTTTATGCGTAGGCAGATGCCTTATAGAATTTATGGTGGTGTGAGGTTTTATCAACGTAAAGAAATTAAGGATGCACTTGCTTACTTTAGAATTTTACAAAATGATAGGGATGATGTTTCGGTTGAAAGAATTGCAAATGTTCCTACTAGAGGACTATCAAGCAAAATATTAGTGATGAAGGATGATGCAAGACTTAAAAATGAACCATTAATTAGAATGTTAAAAGACGCAGAAAATTATGGCATTAATAGACCCAATTGTGCAAAAATAGCATCTTTTTTGGAAGCTATTGAAAAAGCACGTAGTGAAATCGAAAAAGAAGATCGGAATCTAAGTTTGATCTTACAAGAATATTTAGATAGTGTTGGATATTTAGACTATGTTAAATCCTTAAAAGATGAAGATAGGTCAGAAGCAATGTTTGAAAACCTCAAAACATTATTTATTGATATTGATCGTTTTATTGAACAAAATCCAGATGTAACCTTTAATGATTACTTAGAAAACGCTGCATTATTAAGTGCACAGGATGAGGTTCAGACCGGCGAATATATAACGATTATGACCGTTCACATGGCAAAGGGTCTTGAATATGATTATGTTTTTGTCGCCAATTTAAATGAGGGAATTTTTCCAAATAATCGAGCCGTGACAGAAGGCGGAAAAAAAGCACTTGAAGAGGAAAGAAGGCTTTGTTATGTAGCTTTTACAAGGGCAAGAAAACAACTATTTTTGTCATGTAACTTATCATATAACTTTGTTTTATCAAGTCAAAATATACCTAGCCGTTTTTTTAAAGAAGCAGAAATAAATGTTAAGTTTCCAGCAAGTAAAAAAATGGAATTTGATTTATTTCGCAGTTACCAAAAGCATAAGGATCCACCAATCTATTATCCTGATGCTCCTTTTGAGGATCAAGAACATATTAATTGGGAAGTTGGAGATTATGCTAGACATAGTACTTTTGGGGATGGAGTAGTTGTAAAAGTATATCCTGCTGAAGGTATTGTTGATATTAATTTTGAACATTTAGGAAAGAAAAAGCTCGTTGCAAATCATAAAGCACTAAAAAAGATTAAAAAAGGAGATTTAGTATGAGAGAACATCAAAGAATTTTAGAACTACGTTCGCTTCTTGAACAATATAATTACGAATATTATGTCCTCGATCAACCAACAGTTAGTGATGCTGAATATGACCGTTTACTTCATGAACTAATTTTATTGGAAAAGAAAAATCCAGAAATGTATGATCCTTTTTCTCCATCAGTGCGAGTAGGTGGCAAGGTTTTAGATGAATTTAAAAAAATTACTCATAAAAGAATGATGCTCTCACTTGGTAATGCTTTTAATGAGGATGATTTGAGAGCATTTGATAAAAGAGTCCGTGAAATTTTGCGAGTGGATAATGTTGAATATGTTGCAGAAGTTAAAATTGATGGTCTTGCAATGTCTTTAGATTATCAAGATGGTAAGCTTAATTATGGTGCTACTAGAGGTGATGGAAATGTTGGCGAAGATGTCACAAATAATATAATCACAATTAAATCTATTCCAACTAAAGTAAACATTAACGATAACTTTGAAGTTCGTGGTGAGGTTTATATGCCTAAAAAAGCATTCGAACAAATAAATGCTATTCGTGAACAAGAAGGTGAGCCGTTGTTTGCCAACGCAAGAAATGCTGCTGCAGGCAGTATTCGTCAATTAGATAGCAAAATTGCAGCATCTAGAAGGCTAGAAGCTTATTGGTATTACTTTGTAAATGCACAAGATTTTGATATTGGCACTCATTATGATGCACTATTAAAACTAAAAGAAATGGGTTTTAGAATTAATCCCGAGGTACAAAAATGCAAAAACATTGATGAGGTTATTGATTACATAAGTAAAATCAATGAGAAACGAGAAAACCTAGATTATGATATTGATGGAATTGTTATTAAAATTAACGATTTAAGCAAGTACGACTTAATTGGATACACTGTTAAAACTCCAAAATGGGCAATTGCTTATAAATTCCCTCCTGAGGAAGCTGTTACAAAATTAACTGATATTATTTTTACAGTTGGAAGGACTGGAAAAATTACACCGAATGCTGTTTTAGAACCAGTTCGTGTATCAGGTTCATTAGTTCAAAGCGCCACCTTACATAATGAAGATTTTATAAAGGAAAGAAACCTTAAAATCGGTGATTATGTTGTTCTACGAAAAGCAGGCGATATAATCCCAGAGGTAGTAAGGCCCGTTATTAATAAAAGAACTGGTTCTGAAATTGATTTTAAAATGATAACTAACTGTCCAGTTTGTGGGGCCCTTTTAATTGAAAAAGCACCAACTCACTTCTGTCCAAACAATTTATGTCCCGCTAGAAATATTGAAGGACTAATTCATTTTGCCAGCAGAAACGCTATGGATATTGAGGGTTTAGGCGAAAAGGTAGTTGAATTGTTATTTAATGAAGGTATGGTAAAAAGCATTCCTGATATTTATAAATTATATGAATTTAAAAAGGATTTAATTGAAGTTGAAGGATTTTCATACAAATCAACAGATAATCTTATTGATGCTATCGAAAGAAGTAAGAATCAATCACTTGAAAAACTTGTTTTTGGACTCGGAATAAAAGAGGTCGGTGCTAAAACAGCGAAAATATTGGCTCAACAATATAAACATATAGATGCTTTAATGAATGCGCCTAAAGAAGAGTTATTAACAATTAGAGATATAGGACCTGTTGCAGCAGAAGCAATCGTTAATTACTTTAGCGATGAAGATAAAAAAACATTAATTAATCAACTTAAAGATGCTAATGTTAATGTTAAATATTTAGGGAAAGAGATAAAACAAGACTCGTTTTTTTCAAATAAAACAGTTGTTATTACTGGTACTCTTAACTCTTTTGGGAGAAAAGAGCTAACAGTTAAGTTAGAAGAACTTGGTGCTAAAGTAACTGGAAGCGTTAGCCCTAAAACAGATTATGTAATTTGTGGAGAAAACGCTGGTTCAAAATATACTCGTGCTAAAGAGTTAAACATTTCAGTAATTGAAGAAGACGAACTTTTAAGCATACTTAAAAAGATAGAAGAATAATTGTATAATCAAATAATGAGGTCTAAATTATGGATAATATTACAAAAGAACAAATAAAAAAAATAGCAAACAGCATGTATCTTTCTTTAACTGATCAAGAAATTGATGCTCTTTTTGTGGAATTCCCCTCTTTTTTGCATAAAATTGAACTTTTAAATGATGTTGATGGTATTGATGAATGTGATGAAATGGTTTTTCCCTTTGAAGGACAATTAGGGGATCTTCATGAAGACAAAGAAGGTGAACCTTTAACTAAAAAAGAAGTACTTGAACTTGCTTCAAAAACAAAAGCAGATCAAATTTCACTTCCAAAGGTGGTGAAATAATGAAATACGAACAATTGACAATTATTGAACTCCATAATCTATATGTCTCCAAAAAAACAACTCCATTAAAAGTAGTTGAATATCTTATAGAATTAATTAAAAATGACGAACATAATTTCATGGAAGCAAATATGTTTGAAGATGCTATAAAGTTTGCAAAGAATATAGGTGAAGTTGAAAAAGATAATTTATTATGGGGCGTTCCATTTTTAATTAAAGATAATATAGCAACAAAAGGTGTAATAACAAGTGCAAGTAGTAAGATTCTTTCTAATTATGTTTCACCTTTTGATGCAACGATGATAAAGAAGTTAAGAGTCCTAAAAGCAATTCCGTTAGGAAAAACGACAATGGATGAATTTGCAATGGGTGGGAAAGGCACAACCTCCCATAACGGATTTACATATAACCCCCTAGATAAGACTAAAACAAAAATAATGGGAGGATCTAGTTCGGGAAGTGCTGCAGCTGTAACTGCTCCCGTTGTTCCATTTGCATTAGCAAGCGATACTGGTGATTCAATTAGAAAACCAGCAAGTTATGGAGGTATAGTTGGTTTTAAACCTTCATGGGGACGTATATCTAGATATGGTTTATTTTCTTTTGCTCCTTCAATGGATCATGCTGGTTATTTCACCAGGTCTGTAATTGATGCGGCAGTGTTATTAGAAGCCCTAGCAGGTCATGATGAAAACGATCCGACAAGTTCAAAAAATAATGTTGAAGAATATACAAAAAACCTTACAAATTCCAATCCAAAATATCAAATTGCAGTTATAAAAGGAATAATTGATAATGTTTTAGATGAAAATTTGAAGACTTTATTTAATAAATCCATCAAAGAGTTAAAAGCGTTAGGGCATGAGGTTGAAGTTGTTGATATGCCTTTAACCTTACTTAGAGCAATATTTCCAACTTATTTTGTTATAAGTTGTGCTGAAGCTTCAAGTAATACCGCTTGTTTTGATGGAGTTAACTTTGGTCTTCGTTTAAAAGGCGACACATATGAAGAAATTGTAGCGAGGACACGTAGTGAATTATTTTCATTACAAATAAAGAAAAGAATTATTTTCGGTGCATATGCTTTAGCAAAAGAAAATAAAAATGAGGCTTATTTAAGAGCCCAGCGTTCTAGAAGAAAGATTGTTAAATATATAAATAATCTTTTTATAAAATATCATTTTATATATTTGCCAGCTGCACCATCAGTCGCACCAGCATTTAATGAACAAAATGATGACGATAATTTTGCTATTGCAGATAATCATCTAGCAATAGCTAATTTTGGTGGTTATCCCTCTATTACTATTCCACTTGGTGAAATAATGGGTCTTCCCCTAGGAGTTAATTTTACTGGTAGGCCATTTGAGGAAAAAAGTTTATTTAATATTGCTTATCAACTAGAGCAAATAACAAAAAGGAAAGGAGTGTAGTCTATGAATTTTGAAGCAGTAATTGGATTAGAAATCCATGTTGAATTAAAAACTAAAACTAAAATGTTTTCTAGAGCACCAATAGATTTTAAAGCTGAACCAAATACTTTAGTTACTCCAATCGACTTAGCACTTCCTGGGACATTACCACTTGTAAATAAAAAAGCAGTTATTTTTGCCATTCGCGTTTCTAATGCTCTTCACATGAAAATAGATCATTTAATTAGATTTGATCGAAAAAATTATTTCTATAGTGATTTACCTAAAGGTTATCAAATAACTCAAGATCGTTATCCGATTGGTAGTGAAGGATATATTGATTTAGAAGTCGAAGACAAAATTAAAAGAGTTAGAATTCAACGATTGCACTTAGAAGAAGATACTGCAAAACAACTTCATATTGGTAATGAAACACTAATTGATTATAATCGTGCAGGAATTCCGCTTATTGAAATTGTTACGTATCCTGATATACGTTCTGGCAAAGAAGCGTCTTCCTATATAGAAAAGATTCGCCAAATTGTTACGTTTAGTGATGTTAGTGATGGCAAAATGGAAGAAGGTTCATTACGATGTGATGTTAATATTTCGTTGCGACCATATGGCGCAACTACTTTTGGTGAGAAAGTAGAAATTAAAAACCTTAACTCAATAAGTAATGTTGAAAAAGCTATTAATCTTGAGATTAAAAGACAAGAAAAAATTCTTTTAAAAGGTGAAAAAGTAATTGCGGAAACAAGAAGATATGATGATAGTATTAAAGATACTGTTTCAATGCGATCGAAAGATGAAACTATAGATTATAAATATTTTCCAGAAACAAATATATTACCTATTAAACTTAGTGATGCTTTCGTAAATGAAGCAATTGCAACTTGCCCTGAATTAGCAGATAAAAAGAAAAAAAGATATATTGAAGAATATTCATTATCTGATTATGATGCAGACATTTTGCTTTTAGATAAATATAATGCTGCCTATTTTGATGAAGCGGTCAAATTTACTTCTTTTTATAAGACCTTAAGTAACTGGGTTACAGTAGAAATTGCAACATATCTAAATAGTGAACAAATATGTATTAGTGATTTCCCAATTGAGCCAAAACGCATTGCTCTTTTAGTTAATTTAATTGAAAGCGGTGATGTTAGCAACAAGCAAGCTAGAGATATTTTTACTATTATGTTAAATAGTACTGACGAACCATTAAACATTGCAAAAACGCATAATTTAATGCAAATTAGTGATGAAAATTTAATTTTGGAAACCATCAGAATCGTTCTAAAAGAAAACAAAGGCGCCATTGAAGATTATCGCGCCGGTAAAGATAGAGCATTTGGTTTTTTAATTGGAAAGATTATGGGTAAATCCCGCGGGAAATTTAATCCTACTTTAACAAGCAAACTTCTTAAGCAAGAAATAGACAAAAACGAATAACTTAAATATTATAACCTAAGTAATATAGTGCTGCTGATAGGTGTTTTTCTAGTGTAGATTCACTAATATATTCTATGGTGTCATTAAGGGTATGATAGTATGTAGTGTCATAGTGACATATTGTAAATGAATTTATAGTATACATTGATAGCGCATAATGGTCTGAAACCTCTTGATTTGGTCCAAAAGAATAGGCTGAAATATCAAATTTTTCAAAAATTTGAGTTAGTCTATTTTTTGTTGCGTTCGTATACAAACCAAAAATTTCTAAATTACTAGCATTATCGGCAATAGATCCAATCATATCTAAATTTAAAACTAATTTTAAGTTTTGACTTAATGGTAATGCGGGGTCACTGGGGTAAAAGTTACTTCCAAGTAGACCAGCCTCTTCGCTGTTATATGCTGCAAAAACGATGTTAATTTTTAATTCATCACGAACTTCTGATAAAATTTTAGCTAATTGAAGCATGCCTGCAGTGCCACTTGCATTATCAAGAGCGCCCGGAAAATATTGATGATCTTTTTCTCCATATCGCCCAAGGTGATCTAAATGAGCTGAAATTACTATATGTCCATCATTAACTGCTTTACCACCACGCAAAATACCAATGACATTATTCATTGTTCTTCCTGAGATATCGTAATTCCAATTGATGCGAATTTTCTTTTGTTCGTTCAAGTAATCCAATTCAATGTTTTCCATCATTCTAGTAGAAATATATATTTTGAAACCGTTTGTCATATCGGTATTGAAATAATTACCACTACCATATTCCACAAATGGAAAATAATCATTTGATATAGGAATTAAATATTTGTAATTATCATAGAATGAAGGAATTGAGTTCCTTGGTGCAATTAATATTGTGTTTTCATCTGCTTCCTCTACATTAAAAGTGTAATTAAGATCATATTCAGCACTTTCTGGAACCTCAAAGGGAATTAACTTCCAATCAAAACTGTATTCATATTCTGTTTTTTCTAATGTTGATTCATTGTAAGTATATAATGTTGGATACGACATTGGGATTTTCGTGCATTTTTGATAAAACGGTTGAAAATAAGTGTCGTCTTTATATGGCTCTAAACCAAGCATTTCAAAACGGTTAGCTACAAATTGAGTTGCCAATTCATTACCTTCAGTACCAGGATTGCGACCACCTAGCTCACTAGATGCTAAATATTCAATATCATTTTTAACTTCAGTAGCATTAATAGAATCAACTAAATTTAATCTAGGCTCATTAGTTGATTCACTTGTAGTATCACTAATAGTTTCAGAGGTACCACTACTAGAATCAGAAATAGAGGAAGATGGGTTAACATGTTTGCTACATCCAGAAGTGATAAGAAGAAGTAATATAAGTAAGAATTTGTTTTGGGTTTTCATATAGTTAATCTCTTTTCTCTATATATAATATTACAAAAGAAGAAAATTATATAGTAAAAGCAACGCTTTACTATATACTTAACTTTGATTTATCTTTATCTTATATTAAAATATGAATACATAATTTGAATTAAAGGAATGCAAGCATTAAATATGAAAAATAAGACAATACGAAAAATTACCGATAATGCAATTGTGGCAGCTGCTTATATTGTCTTTACAATTTTATTAAAACCTATTAGTTATGGGCAAATTCAATTTAGAATAGCTGAAATTTTATTATTTCTTGTTTTTTTTAGAAAAGATTTTGCTATTGGACTAACAATAGGATGTGCTATTGCTAATTTACCTTCAGATTTAGGTCTAGTTGATGTTGCTTTTGGTACATTAGCTACACTTCTATCTTGTTTAGTAATAATGTTCCTTCCTAAATTAATATATTGCATTTTACCACCGATTATTTTTAACGCCTTTATAGTAGGTGCTGAATTGTATTATGTTCTAGGTTTACCATTTTGGGTAAATGTTGGTTATGTTGCATTAGGTGAATTTGTTGTACTATTTGTTGGCTTTTTTATATTCTTTGCTTTAAGTAAAAACAAACGTTTTCTTGAAGTTATTGGCTCTGAAAAGTATATAGAAACTGAGGTCGATTTATGAGTGAAAATATTAGATTAGAAATTAAACATATATGTAAACAAACTGGTGCTAGATACGGATTATTGCATACTAAACATGGTACTGTCGAAGTTCCAATTTTTATGCCTGTTGGCACATTAGCAAATGTTAAGACTCTTACTCCAGAAGAGTTAAAAGAAATGGGAGCGGGAATTATTCTTGCGAACACATATCATTTAGCTCTACGGCCTGGCGAAGATATCGTGCAAAAAGCGGGTGGATTACACAAATTCATGAACTATGACGGCCCAATACTAACAGACTCAGGCGGCTTTCAAGTGTTTTCCCTTGCAAAAATGCGCTCAATTAGCGAAGAAGGGGTTAAATTTAGAAATCATCTTAACGGAGATGAACTATTTTTTACCCCAGAAAATGTCATAGAAATTCAAGAGAAATTAGGTGCTGATATTATTATGTCGTTTGATGAATGTGTGCCATATCCAGCAACTTATGATTATGTAA
The DNA here is from genome assembly GCA_012518455.1 of Erysipelotrichaceae bacterium. Taxonomy (GTDB): domain Bacteria; phylum Bacillota_I; class Bacilli_A; order RFN20; family CAG-826; genus JAAYSA01. Next base: position 8,864 of record JAAYSA010000030.1, read on the forward strand.
AAGATAGTGTAGAAAGAACATTGCGCTGGGCTAAAAGAGGCAAGGATGCTCATAAAAATGAATGTGCCTTATTTGGTATTGTTCAAGGTGGCGAATTTGAAGATTTAAGAAGACATTGTGCAGAAGAATTGGTAAAAATGGATTTTGAAGGTTATTCGATTGGAGGAACTTCGATTGGAGAACCTAAAGATGTTTGTTTTAAAATGATTGACATTAGTGTTCCCTATCTTCCAAAAGATAAACCAAGATATTTAATGGGTGTTGGCTCACTAGATTATATTCTTGAAGGAATTGCGCGAGGTATTGATATGTTTGATTGTGTTCTACCGACAAGAATTGCTAGGCATGGTTCCTTATTTTCATCTACTGGAAGAATTAATATCCGTAGAGCAGAATACAAAGATGACTTTATGCCAATTGATGAAAATTGTGATTGTTATACTTGTAAAAATTACACACGTGCTTATTTACGGCATTTATATGTTGCTAATGAAGCACTTGGCCAACGGCTTATGTCGATACATAATCTTCGTTTTATTTTAAAAATTGTTGAAGGTGCAAGAATTGCAATTCAAGAAGACCGTTTTGGTGATTATAAAGATGAAATATTACGAAAATTTGGTGATGATAGAGGTTTTTAATGGATATTGAAGTTTTTAATTATAATCTTCCTATGGAGCTAATTGCACAGTATCCTTCAAAAAAACGAGATCATTCACGTATGCTTGTTTTAAACAAAACAAAAAACACGATTGAGGATCATTATTTCTATAATATTCTTGATTTCCTTCGTCCTGGTGATGTTTTAGTAAGAAATAATTCGCGTGTTATTCCTGCTAGACTTTTTGGATTAAAAGAAGGAACTGGAGCAAAAGTAGAAGTACTCCTTTTACATTTGGTTGATAAAGACACATACGAATGTTTAGTAGGCAACGCTAAAGTTATAAAAAAAGGAACTGTAGTTAATTTTTCATCTGAACTTAAAGCTACATGTGTTGAAGTAAAGGATGAAGGTCTTAGGCATTTAAAGTTTTCATATGAAGGTATTTTTATAGAAGTTTTAGAAAGAGTTGGATTAACTCCCCTTCCCCCATACATCAAAGATGATAAAGATAAATATTCTCACTATCAAACTGTATATGCAAAAGTAAATGGCAGTGCTGCAGCACCAACAGCAGGCTTCCATTTTACTAACGAGTTAATAGAGAAAATTAAAGAAAAGAAGGTTGAAATACTTGATATAACGCTTCATGTTGGATTAGGTACTTTTAGACCAGTTTCAGTAAAGAAAACGGAAGATCATATTATGCATGAAGAGTATTATATGATTGATGAAATAACAGCAAACAAACTTAATGAAGCTAAGAAGAAAAACCGTCGAATTATTGCTGTTGGAACTACTACTGTTCGTGTATTAGAATCTAGTTTTGCAAAATTCGGCCGCTTTTTGCAGGAAAATAGTTCAACAAAACTTTTTATTACACCAGGATATAAGTTTAAAGCCATTGATGCACTAATTACTAATTTTCATCTGCCTAAATCGACATTATTGATGCTCGTTAGTGCTTTTAGTGGACTTGATTTTACAATGGAGGCATATAAGCACGCAATTGAAGAGAAATACCGTTTCTTTTCTTTTGGTGATGCGATGTTTATTTATGAAGATTAATTATGATTTAGTTGCACAAAAAGAAATGGAACGTTTAAAACAAGAAGGAAAACGCCCTACTTTAGCTTTACATGTTTGTTGTGCTCCATGCTCTTCATATAGTTTGCTTATGTTAACAAATACTTTTGATGTAACTGTTATTTATACAAATAGCAATATATATCCGCAAGATGAATTTAATAAAAGAGCAAAAGAAGCAGAAAGGTTTATTGAATTATTTAACAAAGAACATAATCAAAATGTAAATTTTATTCTTGCGCCCTATGAACATGATGCATTTATGGAAGAACTTAAGCCATATAAGGATGAAATAGAAGGCGGAGCTCGTTGCGTGCTTTGCTATAAAAAAAGATTAATAGAGGCATTTGAATTTGCTAAAGTTCATAACATAGAATATGTAACTACTACACTAACGATTTCTCCTCATAAAAACAGTGAAATAATTAATAAAATAGGTGAAACATTAGAAAAACAATACTATCCCATTCGTTATTTTTATTCTGACTTTAAGAAACGAAACGGTAATCTTATCGCAAAAAGATTTAAAGAAAAGTATAATCTCTATCAACAAAACTACTGTGGTTGTGAGTATTCAATAAGAGACGAAAAGTAATCATTTTTCACGATTTTGTGACAAAAAATTATGCCAAGCAGCCATTTTTTTGTTTATTAAATAAGGAAGTTTTTGCCAATATTTTTAATGAAAAAAAACGATGTTAAAAAGGGAACCTATTAATAAATATTAATTTATGTAAATATTTGCTTGACATTACACACGCGAAAGGGGTATTCTATTCAAGGTTGTCGCCTGTGATGAAATGCGAGGTTACCGATACACCTACAACCGTTGTCATGAAGTGTCACGGAGAATTCGCATCGAGCAGGAAATAACTAAAGTAGAAACAAAGGAGGAAAATTCATGGCAAAAAAAATCAGGGTACGCTTACAATCCTATGATCACGCTCTGCTTGATGATGCAGTTAGCAAGATTGTAAAAAGCACAATTGAAAGTGGTGCCAAAGTAATTGGCCCAATTCCGCTACCAACGGAAAAACAAGTGTACACCGTCTTAAGAGCAGTTCATAAGGACAAAGACGCTCGTGAACAATTCGAAATTCGGACACATAAAAGACTTATCGATATCGAAAATCCAACCAAGAAGACTGTCGAAGTTCTTCGCAAATTCGAACTTCCAGCAGGTGTGGACATCGATATCAAATTATAGGAGGGACTTATGAAAGCAGTAATTGGACGCAAAATGGGTATGACCCAAGTATTCGCCGAAGATGGCACTCAATATGCTGTCACTGTCGTTGAAGTCTTACCTAATGTAGTCACCCAAATTAAAACTGAGGAAACTGATGGATATAACGCAATCCAAGTTGGCTACCAAGATAAAAAAGTTAGCCCACATAACCTCACCAAACCACTTAAAGGACATTTTGAAAAAGCAAAAGTTAGTCCAAAACAAGTGATTAAAGAATTACCTTACGAAAATGTTGCTGACTTTACACTCGGCCAAGAAATCACAATTGACATCTTCGAAGATGGCGATGTAGTAGATGTAATAGGCGTAAGTAAAGGCAAAGGATTCACCGGTGCAGTTAAGCGCTGGAATCAAGCACTTGGCCCAGCCGCTCACGGCTCAGGTTATCACCGCGGTCAAGGTTCAATGGCAAGAGGAGGTATTATCCCTCGCATCTTACCAGGCAAAAGAATGGCAGGACATCATGGCGATAAACAAGCAACTGTCCAAAACCTACAAATCGTAAAGGTTATCAAGGAAAAGAATGCTCTTCTTATTAAAGGAGCAATTCCAGGACCTAAATACTCAATCATCACCGTACGCTCTGCGATTAAGCAACAACTAAAAAAACGTGAAGTTAAACCATTACTTAATCGCACTGCCGAATAATTAACAAAAGGAGGTAAGTGAATATGAGTGAAACAAAACCCAAAACAATCACCTATCCTGTTGTTAATCAAGAAGGTGATAAAGTCTCTACAATTCGTCTAAATAGCGAAGTCTTCGGGGTAGAAGTACACGAAGATGCTATGCACCGCGCAGTGAATGTATATTTAGCAAATCGTAGACAAGCAACAGCAAAAACAAAAACACGAAGCGAAGTCCGTGGCGGTGGTAAAAAACCATGGCGTCAAAAAGGAACAGGCCGTGCAAGAGCAGGTAGTAGAAGAAGCCCAATCTGGGTCGGCGGTGGAACTATCTTTGGTCCGACCGGCAACCAAAACTACCGTCTTAATATGAATAAGAAGGAACATACACTAGCTCTAAAAAGTGCCCTCTCGCTTATCGTAAAAGAAAAACGACTTATCGTAGTTGATGAAGAAATGGAAATCGAACCAAAAACACGCCTCGCGGTTCAATTACTTAAAAACCTTGGGGCAGTAGGCAAAGTTATGATCGTTGTTGAAGACAATGTAAATCTATTACGTGCTGTTGGTAATCTCCAAAATGTTATCGCAGTAGAAGTTCATGACGTTTCTGTTTATGATCTACTAAATACTGACTTCATCATCTTCGAAAAAGCAACTCTAAAAGCATTTGAAGGAGGTCTAGTCTAATGGCAAGAAAGAAAAGAACTGCAAGAACAAGAGAAAAAAGCCGTGTCGCGACTGTTGAACAATTTGATTTAATTATTCGCCCAGTCATTACTGAAAAAACAATGCTCTTAATGCAAGATTTAAATAAAGTCACGGTTGAAGTCCCACGCTCTGCAAATAAAACTGCAATTAAAGACGCCTTCGAAGCTGTCTTTGGAGTCGAAGTTGTCGATGTAAGAACTTCAATAGTTAATTCAAAACCAAAAAGACGCGGTGGTCGCTATGACGGCCGCACAAATATCGTGAAGAAAGCAATTGTTACCGTAAAAGACGGCGAAGCAATTGATTTATTCAAAGAATAAGGGAAGGAGATATAGATTATGGCAATTAGAACATATAAACCAACTACACCATCCCGCCGAAATATGACCAATGTTAAGTTTGATAAGCTTAGCAATAAAAAGCCTGAAAGAAACCTACTTGTTTCATTAAAGAAATCAGGCGGGCGCAATAATCAAGGCAAAATTACAACTCGTCACATCGGTGGCGGACACAAAAGACAATATCGCTTAGTAGACTTCAAAAGAAACAAAGACGATATCGTTGGAAAAGTAAGTGCTCTTGAATACGATCCAAATCGTAACGCAAATATCGCCCTTATTACTTATGTAGATGGCGAAAAGCGCTACATCTTAGCACCACAAAAACTAAACGTTGGTGATCAAGTAATCTCAGGGGAAAATGTTGACATTAAAGTTGGTAACGCACTTCCTCTAGATAACATTCCTGTAGGTACCTTAATTCATAATATTGAACTAAGACCTGGTAAAGGTGGCCAAATGTGCCGTGCAGCAGGAACAAGCGCTCAACTTCTAGCAAAAGAAGGAAAATATGTAACTCTTCGTCTTCAAAGCGGTGAAGTTCGTAAAGTCCTAGGAACTTGTAGAGCTACAATCGGCGAAGTAGGAAACGAAGACTACAATCTCATCAACTTAGGTAAAGCCGGAAAATCACGCTGGTTAGGCAAACGTCCAACCGTTCGAGGCTCGGTTATGAACCCAGTTGATCACCCACACGGTGGGGGTGAAGGTAAATCACCAATTGGACATGATGCACCAAGAACACCATGGGGAAAACGCGCTCTTGGCGTAAAAACAAGAAACAAAAACAAACAATCGACGAAATTAATCGTTCGTCGGAGAAAAAATAAGACAAGGAGGTAACAAATTATGGCACGTAGTATTAAAAAGGGTCCGTTTGCAGACGAACACTTACTTAAGAAAGTTGATGCTCTTAACAAAGCAAATAAAAAAGAGATCATTAAGACATGGTCTCGTCGTTCCACAATTTTCCCCTCTTTTGTTGGACATACCTTCGCAGTCTATAACGGTAAAGAACATATTACTGTCTATGTAACCGAAGATATGGTCGGACACAAGTTAGGTGAATTTAGTCCGACACGATTATATAAAGGACATGCTGGCCACACTGCAGCAGATAAAGCTGCAAAGGCTAAGAAAGGATAAGGACTATGGCAAGAATTAGTAAGAAAAAAACTGCTACTCCAAAAGAAGAAGTAGTTAAAAAAGAAAAACCAAAAGTTACTGAAGCTCGGGCCATCAGTCGTACCGTCCGTGTTACTCCAAGAAAAGCTCGTCTAGTTGCAAACCTAGTTCGAGGCAAAGATGTAAAAGACGCAGTCGGTATCCTCTATAACGTAAATAAAGCTGCTAGCACCCCAATAAGAAAAACAATTCAAAGTGCAGCAGCCAATGCCGTTAATAACCATGAGCTAAACGAAGATACTCTCTACATTAGCGACATTCAAATTAATGATTCAATCAAAATGAAACGCTATCGCCCCCGTGCAAAAGGTATGGCAGGTGGCATCATCAAACGGACGAGCACCATCGTCGTGAAAGTAAAAGAAAGGGAATAGTAAGATATGGGACAAAAAGTTAATCCAAACGGACTAAGATTCGGTATCTACCGTAATTGGGAAAGCCGCTGGTTTCCAAAAAATAAAGACTATGCACCTTTCCTTAAAGAAGATGGCAAAATCCGTAAATATTTAGAAAAAGCGCTCAAAAACGACATGCTTTCACGCGTTGAAATTGAACGCACTAACTCCTTCGAAGGCAAAATTAAAGTTGAAATCTTTATTCATACTGCTAAACCAGGCAGTGTAATTGGCCAAGAAGGTAAAGACATTAAAGCAATTACCCAACAAGTAACCCGCATTGTTAAAAGCGGCGAAGCACGTGTTAATGTTGTTGAAGTTAAACGTCCTGATTTTGATGCTACTCTCGTCGCACAAGACATCGCAACAATGCTTGAAAATAGAGCAAGTTTCCGATCAGTCCAAAAAAGAGTTATCCAAAGAGTTCGCCGAAGTGGTGCTCAAGGAATTAAAACTCTTGTCAGCGGACGTCTAAATGGCGCAGAAATTGCTCGTAGTGAAGGATATAAAGATGGCATTATCCCGCTACACACTTTAAAAGCTGACATTGACTATGCAAGTGTCAGCGCCCATACAACGTATGGACGCCTTGGCGTTAAAGTGTGGATTTGTCGCGGTGAATTCCAAAAAGAAGATAGGAAAGGAGAATAACGATGTTACAACCAGTACGTACAAAATATCGTCGACCCCATCGCTTAAGTCATGAAGGTACAGCTTTCCGTGGAAATAAAGTTTCCTTTGGAGAATTTGGTCTTCAAGCAATGGAAGGCGCCTATATTACGAACAGGCAAATTGAAGCAGCTCGTATTGTCTTAGCTAGCTATACACGTAGAGTTGGTAAAATTTGGATTCGTATATTCCCACACCTTTCTAAAACCAAGAAACCATTAGAAGTTCGGATGGGTAGTGGTAAAGGGGCACCAGATAGCTGGGTCGCCGTTGTTAAAAAGAACCGCGTGATATTTGAAATCGCCGGTGTTAATGAAAGCGTTGCAAGAGAAGCACTTCGTCTTGCAGGCTATAAATTACCGATTAAAACTCGAGTAATTAGTAAAAGTGATAAGGAGGAATAAACAATGAAAATTAGTGAAATTCGCACATTAAGTAATACTGAACTTAATGAAAAAGTTTATAACCTCAAGGAAGAACTCTTCCATTTACGAAGAAAACAAGCCGTTGGACAACTTGAAAACGGCACCGACATTCGGCGCGTAAGAAAAGATATCGCTCGCGTATATACTGTTATTCGCGAACGCGAACAAGGAATTAAATAAAGGAGACGATTATGGAATTAGAAAGAAAACAAAGACAAGTCCTTGACGGCGTTGTCATCTCAGATAAAAACAATAAAACAATTACTGTTTTAGTTGAAACTCATAAACGTCATAAATACGGTAAAAGAGTTAAATACCGTAAAAAATATTACGCGCATGATGAAAACAATGAAGCAAAAGAAGGCGATACAGTTCGCATTATGGCAACTCGTCCTCTTAGTGCTCTTAAGCGCTGGCGCTTAGTTAAAGTGCTCTCACTTGCTGAAGTTTCAATTGAAGAATATCAAGAAGCTCTAGCACAAGAAGAAATTCTTGAAGAAATTGAAGAAGCAACCAAAGAAGTCCCAGCCGACAAACGGGAAGAAGTAGTAGTTGAAGAAACTAAAGAAGAACACGTAACGGAGGAACAAGATGCTTAGTGTTGAAACAAAAGTAACGATTGCTGATAACTCCGGTGGCAAATACGGAAAAATTATCCGTCTTTACGGTGGATCAGTAAGACGTAATAGCAACATTGGCGATATTGTTCTTCTATCAATCAAACAAGCATTGCCAAATAGCAAAGTCAAAAAAGGTGACATGGTAAAAGGCATCGTAGTAAGAACTAAAAAAGGTATCTTACGCAAAGATGGCTCCAAAATCTCCTTTGATGATAATGCAGTCGTTTTATTAAATAACGACGGCAATATGATAGGGACACGGGTCTTTGGCCCAGTCGCCCGTGAACTACGAGAAAAAGGCGAAGGTGCAATGAGAATAATCTCACTTGCTCCTGAAGTCTTATAGGAGGATTCGTTATGTTAATTAAAAAAGGTGATAAAGTCGTTGTTATTACTGGTCGCGACAAAGGAAAAGAAGGAATTGTTCAAAAAGCATATCCTCGTCTTGAAAAAGTTGTCGTTGAAGGTATTAATATTCGTAAAAAACATCGCAAGCCAACACAACAAAATCCTGAAGGATCAATCGTAGAAATGTATGCGCCAATTCATGTAAGTAATGTCGCACTCATTGATCCAAAAACAAAAAAACCAACTCGTGTTGGTATCAAAATAGTAAAAGGTAAAAAAGTTCGCGTTGCTAAAAAAAGCGGCGAAGTAATTAAATAGGAGGCACTATGGAAGAAAAAGACAAAAAAGTTGCAACCGATTCCAAGCGGGATGAACAAGGTCGTTTTGTAAAAACAGTGGCTCCAAAAAAAGAAACTGCTAAAAACGAACCAAAAACCAAAGAACCTGCAAAAAAAGCAGAAACCACTACAAAAGCGGCTCCAAAAAAGAAAACCGCTAAAAAAGAAGAGGTTAAAAAAGAAGTAAAAACTTCTAAAGAACCAGCTAAAAAGCAAGAAGAAAAAGTAGTAAAAGAAGCTCCTGTTAAAGAAGTTGAAACTACTCCTAAAAAAGAAGTTAAAAAAGCTTCTGATGGACATAAAGAACCAAAAGTTCTTAACCGCGTTGAAAAACGTTATAAAGAAGAAATTGTACCTGAGTTAATTAAACAATTTAATTACACCTCAGTTATGCAAGTTCCTAAACTTCATAAAATTGTTCTCAATATGGGTGTAGGAGATGCGCTTCAAAACGCTAAAAACCTAGATGACGCTGTTAAAGAGCTTGCGCTAATCGCTGGCCAACAACCAGTCGTCACTAAAGCAAAAAAGAGTATTGCTAACTATAAATTACGTGCCGGTCAAAAGATTGGCTGTAAAGTTACTCTCCGTGGACTTAAGATGTATGACTTCTTCGATAAGTTAATTACTATCGCACTCCCACGTGTACGTGATTTCCGTGGAGTTAGTAAAAACTCATTTGACGGCAAAGGAAACTATTCCTTAGGCGTCAAAGAACAATTAATCTTCCCAGAAATTGACTTTGATTCAATTGGTAAGATTCGCGGAATGGACATCGTAATTGTTACAACCGCACATACAGATGAGGAAGCATTCGCCCTTCTAAAGGCACTTGGAATGCCCTTTAAACGCTAAGGAGGTAAACAAATGGCAAAAACGAGTAAACGGGTTTCACAAAGACGCCCTAAAAAATTCAAAGTAAGAGAATATTCTCGCTGTGCACGTTGTGGACGTCCTCATAGCGTGTATAAAAAATTTGGAGTCTGCCGGATTTGTCTACGCGAACTCGCGTATGAAGGTAAAATCCCTGGCATGAAAAAATCAAGTTGGTAGGAGGTAAAGCAACATGAGTATGACTGATCCAATTGCAGATATGCTAACAAGAATTCGCAATGCAAATGCGATGCGTTACGATACGGTTGCGATGCCGAGTAACCGCATGAAAACCCAAATCGCAAAGATTCTTAAAGAAGAAGGATTCATTATTGACTACGCCGTAAGTGGTGATGTTAAGAAAACTTTAACAATTAATTTAAAATATGGCGATAAAGGTGAACGCGTAATTTCTGGTCTTAAGAAAATTTCTAAACCAGGACTTCGTGTCAACACTTCCCACAAATCACTTCCCCGTGTGCTTCGTGGATTAGGTATCGCTATTATTTCCACCTCACAAGGTGTAATGACTGATAAGAAAGCCCGAGCCTTAGGCATCGGAGGCGAAGTAATCGCCTACGTTTGGTAAGTCCTATGAGTAGAGTTGGATTAAAAGTTATTAATATTCCAAGTGGTGTTACACTAAAAGTAGAAAACTCCACAATGACAATTACGGGGCCAAAAGGTACGTTAAATGTGCATATTCCAGACGTAATTTCGCTTGATTCAAGCGTTGAAGGAAAACTAAGCCTTAAACGTGCTAACGATGAAAAGCAAAGCAAACAACTTCATGGAACAACTAGATCACTTATTAACGATGCAATCATCGGTGTAAGTGAGGGATTTACCAAAACGCTTGAAATTGTTGGTATTGGATACCGTGCAACTCAAAATGGTGCAAATGTTGTTTTAGAAGTTGGTTATTCACACAAAATCGAAATCGCACCAAGTCCAGGTTCAAAAATTAATGTTGTTAACCCGACTAAAATTGAAGTAGTTGGTTTTGACAAACAAGCAGTTGGTCAAACAGCAGCAAATATTCGTGCTGTCCGTAAACCTGAACCCTATCTTGGTAAAGGTATCAAATATAGTGACGAACGCATCATCCGTAAAGAGGGTAAACGTGCGGGTGTCGGAAAGTAAGAGGACAATAAATTATGATTAAACAAAATAAACGTGATGTAGTTCGTAAACGTCGACACCTTCGTGTTCGTTCAAAAATTAGCGGAACGCCTGAAAGGCCACGCCTTGCAATTTTCCGTTCAAATAAGCATATTAGCTGTCAAATCATTGATGATGTTGTAGGTCATACCCTTGTTTCAACCGGTAGTCTTAACCTTGGTTTAGAACATGGTGGTAACATTGAAGCCGCAAAAGTCGTCGGTGAACAAATTGCTAAACTAGCACTTAGTAAAGGTATTAAAAATGTTGTTTTTGATCGCGGTGGTTTCTTATACCATGGTCGCGTCAAGGCACTTGCAGAAGCCGCTCGCGAAGCCGGCTTGGAATTTTAGGAGGAATGTATGGATAAGAAACTTAATGATCAAACCGTAGAAGAAATCGTTGAAGAAGAAACTGAAACAGAAGAAACTACTGTTACTGAAAAAGAAGAACGTCCTCGTCGCACTAGACAAGATGGTGCCACTCGTTCCCCAAGAGGTGGACGTCGTCCAACAAGAGGACGTCGCACTGCTCCTAAAGCAAAAGAATACGAAGAACGCGTTGTTTATATTAACCGTGTTTCAAAAACTACTAAAGGTGGTCGTAGACTTCGCTTCTCAGCCGTTACTGTCGTTGGCGATGGTAAAGGAAAATATGGCTTTGCTAGTGCTAAAGCCGCTGAAGTACCAGATGCAATCAAAAAGTCTTTAGACAAAGCTAAAAAAGATACTCGTATGGTCAATATCGTTGGTGATGATACGATTGCTCACGAAATCTATGGTCGCTTTGGTGCTTGTAAAGTATTCTTAAAACCAGCTCCTGCTGGTACAGGAATTATTGCCGGCGGTCCTGTCCGTGCAATTCTTGAACTCGCTGGAATTAAAAACGTATATTCAAAAGTTTATGGCAGTAGAACTGCTCTAAACGTCCTACGAGCAACCGATAATGGGCTACAAGGACTAAAGAGCCGTGAAGAAGTTATTCGCCTAAGAAAAACTGTAGATACGAAGGAGGAAAAATAATGAAATTACATGAATTAAAATACTCCGAAGGTGCAAGAACAAAGAAAAAACGCGTTGGTCGCGGTATGAGTTCTGGTTTTGGAAAAACTAGTTGCCGAGGTCAAAAAGGTCAAAAGTCACGTTCAAGTGGCGGTGTCCGTCTTGGATTTGAAGGCGGTCAAATGCCCTTATATCGTAGAATTCCAAAAAGAGGCTTTAAAAACGTTAATCGTGCTCAATTTGCAGTAGTAAATGTCGAAGATCTTAACGTTTTTAGTGAAGGAACTGTTGTTACTCCAACCTTACTTGTTGAAAAAGGTTTAGTAAAAAAGGAATTTAACGGTGTAAAAATCCTAGGAAATGGTAAACTTAACATTAAGTTAACTGTTCAAGCTCATCGCTTCAGTAAAGCTGCAAAGCAAGCGATTGAAGAAGTGGGTGGAAAAGCCGAGGTCATCTAATGAAAAAAATCGCAGGCATCTTTAAAAACAGAGAAATCGTTGATCGTATATTCTTTACGATTATGATTTTATTCATCTTTCGTCTTGGGGCTGCGATTAAAGTGCCCGGTGTTACCGTTCAAGATCTATCATTTCAAACTAACGACGCCTTTGGGTTAATGAACCTTTTAGGTGGCGGTACCCTACAGAGCTTTTCTGTCTTTGCTTTAGGGGTTTCACCTTACATTACGGCATCAATTATTGTTCAACTTCTTTCAATGGATGTTCTTCCAGCATTTAGCGAACTAAGTAAACAAGGACAATATGGCCGTAAGAAGATGGAAATGGCTACTCGATATTTAACTCTTATGCTTGGCGCAGTTCAAGCGTACGGAGTTATTAAAACAATGGAAAATCAAGCCTTTATTACGCTTAAAGACACCTCATTTTTGACATATGCATATATTATTACGGTCCTTCTTGCAGGTAGCATGCTAACGATGTGGCTTGGTGACCAAATCTCTCAAAAAGGAATTGGTAACGGTATCTCAATGATTATTTTTGCTGGTATCGTTTCTAGTTTACCCCTTCAAATTACGCGTGCCTATCAAACTTGGCTCGCAGATAAAGTTGGACAAGGAAGTAGTCAAATCCTTATTGGAGTTCTCCAATTTGGGGTGTATTTACTTAGCTTTATTCTAATTATTGGCTTTATTACCTTTATTGAATCTAGTAAACGAAAGATTCCAGTTCAACATGCTGGTAAGGGCGGACAAACTCGTAAGATGGCTCAAGCTAGTTTCTTACCAATTAAGATTAACTCAGCGGGAGTTATTCCTGTCATCTTTGCTTCTTCAATTATGATGGCTCCTTCAATTATTGCCTCATTTATTACTGGAGCAAATCTAGATGCTGAATGGCTAAACATCTTCAATAGTAGTGCTCTTACTAAAATGCCTGGTATTAATGGAACAGAATGGTCAATGCCTTGGGGTTTAATGATCTATATTGGTCTAACAGTTATGTTTTGTTTCTTTTATGCCAAACTTCAAATTAACCCAGAACAACTTGCAGAAAACTTCCAAAAAAATGGTAGTTATATTCCCGGTGTTCGACCAGGAAATGAAACTGCTCGCTATGTAAGTAAAGTACTTAACCGTATTACCGTTATCGGGGCATCTGCTCTTGCCTTTATTGCAGCACTCCCTCTAGTACTCGTCTTACTTAAAGTTGTTCCTGACCAATCACTAGCACTTGGTGGAACAGGCTTAATCATTGTTGTTGGTGTAGCAATTGAACTTAATACCCAAATTGATGGACTTCTAGCAGGAAAAAGCTTCGAAGAAGTTCAAAGAGGAGAATAATAGTAATGGTAAATATCATTCTATTAGGCCCTCCTGGTGCAGGTAAAGGCACCCAGGCTAAAAGAATATCTTCGCTTTATAATATCCCCCATATTTCTACTGGTGATATGTTTCGCGAAGCAATAAAGAAAGGGACAGAACTTGGCAAAACTGCTGCTAAATTCATAAATGAAGGTCATTTAGTCCCCGATGAACTTACAATTGCAATCGTTAAAGAACGTTTAAATAAAGATGATTGTAAAAACGGCTATCTTCTTGATGGCTTCCCCCGCACGCTTCCGCAAGCAGAAGCGCTTGACGCTCTTACGCTTGAGCTTGCTCGTCCGCTTACGCACGTGATTAATATCACATGTGGCACGCAGGAGCTCGTACGCAGGATCACAGGCAGGCGCGTATGTAGAAAATGCGGAGCCCCCTATCACATTGACACACTAAAACCAAAAGTTACTGGTATTTGTGATTTATGTGGCGGGGAACTATATCAACGCGCTGATGATACAAAAGAAGCGCTTTTAGTCCGGCTTGATCACTACTATAAAGAAACTAAGCCGCTAGAAGATTACTACAAAGCTAAAAAACTTCTTGTTGAAGTTGATGGCGAACTAGGCCTAGAAGGAACACTTAAGGCAATTAAAAAAGTTTTAGGAGCTACTAAATAATGATTGTTCTTCGAAGTCCGCGCGAAATTGCGCTACTAAAAGAAGCTGGTCATATAGTTGCAACCGTATTTAAAAAACTTGAAACTGAACTTAAACCTGGGATGTCAACGCTAGATGTTGATCGCATCGCTCTTGATGTTATTAAAAAAGCAGGCGGCATCCCCACCTTTAAAGGCTATGGAGGCTTTAAAGGAAATGTATGTGTTTCAGTTAACGATACATTAATCCACGGCATCCCTAGTTCAAAAGAAATTATTAAAGACGGCGACATTGTTAGTGTCGACGTCGGCGTAACTTATAAAGGTTATGTCGCCGATGCTTGTCGTACATTTCTTGTAGGAAATGTTACAGACGAAGCACGTCGTCTTGTAAAGACGACCGAAGATAGTTTCTGGTATGCAGTTAATAACTATGCAAAACCAGGCTCTACAATAGGTGATATTAGTAACGCCATTCAAACATTTTGCGAAAAAGAGGGTTACACTCTTACTTCGCACTATACCGGTCATGGAGTCGGTACTAAACTTCATGAAGATCCTATTATTCCTAATGTTGGAATAAAAGGTAAAGGTCCCACTTTACGAAAAGGGATGTGCTTAGCCATCGAACCGATGGTTAACGCCGGGGCAGTCGATCTTATTGTGCTTAAAGATGGCTGGACCGTAAAAACAAAAGATGGCGCTCTTGCAAGCCATTATGAAAATTCGCTTGTCATTACCGATGATGGTTATGAAATACTGACAAAATTAAAAGGAGAACTTAATGGCCAGTAAAAAAGATGTCATCAGAGTCGAGGCGAGAGTACTAGAGTGTCTACCAAACGTTGAGTTTAAAGTAGAACTTATTGAAAACGGACTAATCATGCATGCCCACGTTTCTGGTAAAATCCGGATGCACAATATCCGCATTCTACCAGGTGATCGCGTTAGTCTAGAAATCTCACCTTATGATTTAACACGTGGACGCATTACATATCGGTTTAAAGATTAAACCAGAGGAGGAAAATTATGAAAGTAAGAGCCTCAGTAAAACCCATTTGCCCAAAGTGTAAGGTAATTCGTCGCAAAGGCCGCGTTATGGTCATCTGCGAAAACCCAAAACATAAGCAAAGACAGGGTTAAGAAAGTAGAGGAGTAAATTATGGCACGTATTGTTGGTGTTGATATTCCAAACGATAAGCAAGTTGGTACTTCCCTTACCTATATTTATGGGATTGGAAGAGCAACAGCTTTAAAAGTTTGTGAACGCGCGAAAGTTGATAGCACGATTCGCGTTAAAGATTTAAGTGATGAACAATTAAACGCTGTTCGTAGTGAAGTTAGTAAACTTCGTGTTGAAGGTGATCTTCGACGTGCAGTTACAATGGATATTAAACGATTAAGCGAAATTGGTTCATATCGTGGGATTCGTCATCGTAGAGGATTACCTGTAAGAGGACAAAGAACCCGCACAAATGCAAGGACTAGAAAAGGTCCAAAAAGAACTATTGCAAATAAAAAGCAAGTTTCGAAAGGTTAGGTGAATACTTATGGCTAAGAAAAAGACTAGAGTCGTACGTAAAAAAAGAATTCGTCGTACGTTTACTAAAGGTATTGCACATATTCACTCTACCTTTAATAACACAATCGTAACAATTACCGATGAAGCCGGGAACGCAATTAGCTGGTCAAGTGCCGGTGCGATGGGCTTTAAAGGTAGTAAAAAATCAACGCCTTGGGCAGCCCAACTTGCCGGGGAAGCAGCTGCAAAAGTAGCAGTTGAACAAGGCTTAACTTCAGTTGATGTAAATGTTAAAGGTCCTGGACCAGGAAGAGATTCAGCAATTCGTTCACTAGCAAGCGCTGGACTTACGATTACATCAATTCAAGATACTACACCAATTCCCCATAATGGATGTCGGCCACCCAAACGGCCACGAGGATAAGGAGGACCGTAATGCACAAAGATATTGCTAATCCATTTGAAATACCACAATTTAAGATTAACCAACTCGAGGAAGATAATAATCATGCTCGATTTACAGTTGAACCACTTGAAAGAGGCTTCGGACAAACGTTAGGTAATTCCTTACGTCGGATTCTATTATCTTCTCTTCCAGGTGCAAGTATGTTTGCTATTAAGGTTGAGGGTGCTCTTCATGAATTTAGTGCTCTTGATGGCGTAACTGAAGATGTTACCAATATCATCCTTAATTTAAAAAACTTAATCATGGTCATCTCTGATCCAACTGAAACAGTTAAACGGATTGAACTAGATTTTGTTGGTCCAGGTGTAGTAACCGCAGCTCATCTAGATACTCCAGTTGATGTTGAAATTATTAATAAAGACCTCATCATTGCTAATGTTGCAGATGGCGGGCACTTACGCCTTACAATTTTTGCTCGTAATGGCCGCGGCTATATTACGGGAGAAGAAAATAAGGTAAATCGTAAAATCTTAGGTTCATATGCTGGAATTATTGCAACTGATAGTAACTATTCACCAATTACAAAAGTTAACTATACAGTTGAAAATACTCGGGTTAAATATGATGAACGCTATGACAGACTCATCTTTGAAGTTTGGACTGATGGAAGCATGAAGGCTCTTGATGCCGTTGCTCTTGGTGCAAAAATCATGATTGAACATTTAAAACCATTTATGCATTTAGATGAAAATGTCCAAGAACTCATGATTATGAAAGAAGAAGTTGAAGAAGAGGAAGATCAATTCAAAGATCGTACAATTGAAGATCTTGATATTAGTGTCCGTAGCTTTAACTGTTTAAAACGTGCTGGCATTAATAAGGTCAGCGAACTAATCGCTAGAAGCGAAGAAGAAATTCTTAAGGTTAAAAACCTTGGTAAGAAATCCTTTAAAGAAATTAAAGATAAACTAACCGAACTTGGTTTGTCCTTCCGTGGGACAATAGAATAGAGGTGTCTAATGGCAGCACAAGGAAGAAAAAACGTACGCGGTAGAACAGGTGTTCGATTTAAAGCTCGTTATGACCGTGCAAAAGATAAAGCGATGATTCGTAATGTTACAAGCGAATTTATCGTTTATGGAAAAGTTAATCTAATTAAAAAAGTATCAAAACAAGTACAAATTGAAACTGAAAAGCTCATTACCTTAGCAAAACGCGGTGACCTTCATAGTAGAAGACTAGCAGCTGCTAGACTTCGAGAAGGCATTGTAAGAAAAAGTGATGGTAAAAAAGCTCTTGATATTCTTTTTGACGAATTAGCTCCACGCTTTAAAAATCGCCAAGGTGGCTATACACGTGTTTTAAACCTCGAAAATAGACGTGGTGACAATGCCCCAATGGCTTTACTTACATTTGTTGAATAAACAAAAGTAAACTTAAATAGAGGCTTACAGTAGTGTAAGTCTCTTTTTTGTTTAATTTGAATATTTCGAAGAATAATCAAATTACATTACATAAAGTCATATATTTATGTAAAATAAGAGTGGAGGAAAAAACATGTATAATTACGACGTTGTTATCGTCGGTGCAGGAACTGCCGGCACTTATTTTGCGCTTCTACTTGCTAAAAGAGGAGTTAAAGTTCTTGTTATTGATAAAGATGCAGAAAAAGATCTTGCTAAAAGATTAGATATTTTTCATTTTACTAGCGAATCTTTTGCTGAGTTTAATCTTGAAGAGTCAAAAGAAGGTGATCCTGAATTTGTCTCAAAGTTTTCTTATTGTTATTCTCGCTCTGCCCTTGATAATTATGAGAAAAAGAATTTTTTAGAAGTTCATGTAATGCATTTACCACTTTTTATTAAACGCCTTAGAAACTTGGCTATTAAAGAAGGTGCAAAATTTCAATTTGAGACCACTTTTGCAGACTTAATCTATGATAAAGATAATAGAATAAGTGGTATTAAAACATCTAAAGATGAAGAAATACGAAGTAGATTAGTTGTTGATGCTTCTGGTATTCCTTCAGTTGTACGAAGAAAAGTTAGTGATCCATATATTGAAAACTGGCCAATAGGACCACGAGATAAGTTTTATGTTTTCTTAAAATATGTTCTTTTGGATGATCCTAAAATTACAATTGATCGTTCAATAAGTTGGCCTTACTACAAGGGGTGGATTGCTCCTCAACAAAGTAAGGGTGGAGCAATTGTAGGTGTTGGAGCAAATCTATCAACTGATTACGCTAGGAAATGTATGAAAAAATTTGAAGATAGCATTCCTTTACCAAAATATACACTCCAATATGAAGAATGGGGTGCTACACCTTACACTAGACCGCCATTTAGTTTTGTTACAGATGGTTTTCTTGTTATAGGTGATGCCGCCTGTTTAACTAAACCAATGAACGGAGAAGGTATTACTAGCGCATGGGTTCAATCAACACCTGCAGCAGATGTAGTAGCCTACGCTTTAAAAGATAATAAGTATCCTACAAAAGAAGCACTTTGGAAAATTAATTACCTCTATCAAACTAAGGAAGGAGCTGAATTTGCAGGATTGAGGGCGCTTTTGGTGGGTGCTGTCGCAATGAGTAAAGAAGATAATGATTATTTATATGCAAATGGAATTATCTTTAAAAGCGATGATGAAGAAGTAAAAGGTAGTGTTGCAGGTAACTTAATTAAAGGTGTTTTAAAAAGAAAATTTTCTTATTCTGCTTTAAGTAAATTACTGAAAGCAAGTAACACTGGTACAAAACTTACTATACATTATAAACGCTATCCGTTAACACCTGAAGGTTATTTTAAATGGAAGAAAAAAGCACTCAGTTTATGGGAAAAAGTTGGTTCAATGGCCGATAACATAACTGATGCAGAGGAATAAAAAATGAAAGAAAAAAAGAATTAGAAAACCTGTAAAAATGGTAAACGGGCTGCATTCTGCAAGGTTTTGGCTAATTATTTGTTTAATGGGGATGGCAGGGCACCTGTGTTGGAACATTGAAAATCAATGGTTTAACACATTCGTTTACGCGAAAATTGGCGGAGATGTCAATGTTGTTACTTGGATGGTTATAGTTAGTGCTACCGTAACAACAATTTCAACTTTTATTTTTGGCACACTTAGCGATAGGCTAGGTAAAAGAAAACGATTTGTTTCAATTGGCTATATTCTTTGGGGTATTGCTACAATAATTTTTGGACTTACAGAATATGCAAGAAGTTCAGGAATTGGCTTTTTTGTTTCATTAAGTGGATTTCTTGTTGTATTTACAGATGCGCTAATGTCTTTTTTAGGTTCATTAGCATTTGACGCAGGCTTTACAACATGGGTAAATGACTATACAGATGAAACAAATCAAGGACAAGTCGGAGCTTCATTTGCTGGTATTCCTGTTTTAGGAACTATTGTTGGTACAGTTTTAGGTGGGATATTAGTTAATGTTGGAAACGCTACAGCAGGGACTGACCACTATAATCCTGCTCTTGATAACTATCAATTATTATTTTGGTCTATGGGAATTTTTGTAATTTTGGTTGGAGTGCTTTCAATTTTCTTAATGAAGGATGCCCCAGACATTAAACCAAACAAAGAAGGTTCTTATTTTAAACAACTATTTCAAGTTTTTAATTTTAAAAAGTTAAAAGGACATAAAGAAAATAAAGAAATGTTTTTAGCAGCTCTAGTTGCATGTTGTTTCTTTATCCCATTTAACTTTTATTTTGTTCATATGGGGAACTGGTTAATTTATGATATTGGATTTACTGCAACAAACATGGGTTTAATTGAAGGAATCTCCCTTATATTTTCTGTATTAGTTACGATCCCGTTTGCTAGGTTAATTAATAAAAATAAAGTTCCTTTAGTAGCACTTATTGCAGTATTAGTGAACGCTATAGGTCTATTTATGCTTTACCTATTTGTTAAAGATCCAAGTAGCGTTGATAATAGTAGTGCTTTTAATGCGAAAAACATTCCGCTTCTTTTCGCGGTTTTCCTTGTTGGTACGGGTTATGTATTAATTACTCAAGCGACAATGGTTTGGGTTAGAGGACTGTTCCCAAAAGAAAATCGTGGTCAATTTGAAGGGATTAGATCACTATTCTTTACACTTATTCCAATGTTTATTGGTACATTAACTGGTGGATTAATAATTAAATATACACCTCAACCAGTTGAAGTTCACGATCAATTTGGTCATATAATTGATGTTCCGCAAGAAAATCTATTCTTATATTCTGCGTTAATGGTTTTATTAACGATTATTCCTCTTGTTTTTGCGTGGAGAGAGTTTGATAAAAGAATAAACCTTCAACAACTAGTTGAAGCAACAGAGGAAGTTAAATAATTAATTTTACATTGTAATTAAAATAGGATGAAAGCGCTATTATGAGGTAGTAGGTTGAAAAAAACTCTAAAACTCAGTTTTTCTATTGACAAATTGTGTTATAATTACCATAGAAGGAGGAACTTATCATGGTTAAATGGATGGATAATTTACCAAAGTGGGCAAAGGTAGTACTTGCTCTTCCGTGTTTAGATGTCGTTTGGGTTATTTATCGTTTGGTTAAAAGTCTTGGAAAGAAACAAACACTTGGCGTCGTTCTAGCGGTTATATTAATAGTCGTTGGTTTACCATGGCTTTGGTTGCTTGACATTATCACAATTATCTTACTAGATAAAGTTCTTTGGTTCTAAACCTAGGAACTTTATATATAAAGGCTCTCATTGAGAGTCTTTTTATTACGCAAAAATGACCTATTTATTACAAAAATGGGATTAATTTGGTATAAAACATTGGGTTCAATGTTAATTTTATAAGCTATAAGCTTAAGTATTTAATAAGAATGTTTAAAATGGTATAATTTATTGGAGGAATTATGAATATACGATTATTTAATTCACTTAGTGGTAAGGTCGAAGATTTCCTTCCAATAAAAAAAGGTCAAGTTTCAATGTATGTTTGCGGACCAACGATTTATGATGATGTTCATGTTGGAAATTTAAGACCAGTTGTCGTTTTTGATACATTAAGACGATTCTTTCTGCATGTTGGTTATGATGTAATTTTTGTTAGTAATTTTACTGATATTGATGACAAAATTATTGATCGGGCTTTAAAAGAAAATAAAAGTGAGCTTGAAATAGCCAATCGGTATATTGATGTCTATAATAGGAACGTCGAAAACGTAAACGCGATGACTCCAACTTATACACCAAGAGTTACGACTTCGATAAACGAAATCATTAAATTTATTGAAGAGTTGGTTAAAAAGGGTGCGGCTTATGAAAAAGATGGAGATGTCTTTTTTAGGGTAAGTGAAGATAAAAATTATGGTCATCTTGCGAATATTAAACTTGAAGATTTAGTACATGGTGCACGAATAGATGAAAATGACAAAAAAGAACATCCAGCAGATTTTTTACTTTGGAAAAGAACTGAAGTTGGTATTACATTCTCGTCCCCTTGGGGCGAAGGCCGTCCTGGCTGGCATACCGAATGTGTTGTTATGATTAACAAGACTTTCAAACAACCATTAATTGATATTCATGGTGGTGGTTTTGATCTTAAATTTCCTCATCATGAAAACGAGATGGCTCAATCTAGAGCCCATAGCGGCACAAACCTAGCAAATTATTGGATGCATAATGGTTTTATTAATGTAAATAATGAAAAAATGTCGAAATCTTTAGGCAATACTTTAACTGCAACTGATTTTATTAATAAGTATGGTGGTAATACTTTGCGTTTATTATTATTGAGTGGTCACTATAGATCACCTTTAAATTTAACGGATGAAGTAATAAGTAATAACCAAAAAGAAGTAGAGAAAATTTCTAATGCTATACGTCAATTAGCTGTCTATCTTCAATTAAATGGTGGTAAGTTAAATAAAACAGCACATATTAATAATGAATTTTTAGAAACATTAGCTGATGATCTTAATACAGCAAACGCGATTAGTATTTTGTTTGGTGTAATTAAAACTATAAATACTAAACTTCGCAAACCAAACAAAGAGATTGAAACACTTGAAAATCTTTTCGTAGAATCAAATTCGATGCTTGATTTGCTAGGTTTAAAAATAAATTATCCCGAATTGGATAAAAATGATATACAATTATATACACAATACAAAGAAGCAAAAGAAAAGAAAGATTTCGCAAAAAGCGATGAAATACGCGACAAATTAATTGAACGCGGCATTTTATAGAAAGAAGGTAATAAAATGGATATTACAACTGTTGATCAATTAATTAGAGAATGGTTTTTAAGTTTTGGAACTACGGGTCATATTTTTCTAATAATAGTCTCTTTATTTGCTGCCGCACTTTTTGCGGGTGTAATTGGATTTGAACGTGAATATCACGGCCATGCTGCTGGATTAAGAACACATATGCTCGTCGGTCTCGGCAGTGCTTTAATTATGGTTGTATCAATTTATGGTTTTGACAAAGGTGTATTCCCAGATCGAGACCCTGCTCGTCTAGCAGCACAAGTAGTTAGTGGTATTGGTTTCTTGGGTGCGGGTACAATTATTCAAACTGGTACAGATATCAAAGGTCTTACCACTGCGACAACTTTGTGGATTGTTATGGCTGTTGGTCTTGCAGCTGGAGCAGGTCAATTTGTTATTGCTGGGCTAGGCACACTCTTTTCATTAATTGTTTTAATTAGTTTACGTCGATTAGAACACTTGGCACAAAAAAGAGCACCAAAAATTACTCTTGTTGTTTCAAGTGATACAAGTATTTTAAGTGATGTTCATATTATTGCATCGCGTTTTGGTGTGAATATTAAAGATATTCAATCATCTATGATTATTATTAATGCAAACACTTATCTTCGTGTTACTTTAAATATTGCTTTTGCCTCAAAAGCAACAATTACGGCTTTTACTGAAGAACTTAAGGATGAAATAAAGCCTCTTGAACTTCGAGTTAGTTCTAACTTCTAAAAGATGATTAACCTTCAATACGGAAGAATTCCGGTTTTAAATTCTTTAAAAGAATATCAAGTTAATGAAATTTTTATTTCAAATTCTTTTAATGATAAAAAAATATTAGAACATATTGAAAGATTAAATATTAAAGTCACTATTTTATCGAAAAACGATTTAGATAAAATGGTGAAAGGAAATCATCAGGGCATTATCGCGAAGGTTAAACCATTTGAGTATACACCCTTTGAAACCCTACAAAATTTTTTAAAAAGACAGCAAAACCCAATTGTTTTACTTTTAGATGAGATCCAAGATCCGCAAAATTTTGGCGCTATTATAAGAAGTGCTGATGCTTTTGGGGTATCAGGGATAATTATTAAGAAAAGAAATCAGGTTCTAGTAACGCCGACAGTTATTAAAGCCGCGACGGGTGCACAAAATTATGTAAAAATATGTCAAGTTCCAAATCTTAGAGACGCCATTGATAAACTAAAGAAAATTGGTTTTTGGATTGTAGCAACTGATGCTTCTGCAGAACAAAGTGCTAATCAATTAGATTATAATTTTCCCGTGGGGCTTATTATTGGAAGTGAGGGATTTGGGATCTCTAGTCTATTATTAAAAAATGCTGATTATATAGTTAAAATTCCAATGTCAGGCAATGTTAATTCACTTAACGCAAGTGTTGCTACTGGTATATTACTTTACGAAATTAGAACAAAACAAATTAAATAACGCCAATTTATAATTATCAGACACTGATATTTATGAAATATGACGTCATTTTGACCTCAAATGAAGAGGCTATAAGTGCCGCAACAGTATGTGGGATAAATGAAAACGAAGCAGTTCTTTTAATAATTGCTAATTTTATGTATTGGATAAAAAAGAAGGCGGGAAACTTTATTAATAGTCTTGAATATTTAGCTCTCGAGTTTGAAGATTTATATAATGAAGGACTTCGTAGTATTACACATGCAATCGAAACATTTGATGTTTGTAAAGGTTGTTTTACTAGCTATGTACAAATTGTAATTCATCGTCAAATGTGGGGGTTAATTAAAAAGGCTAGGTCTGCAGGGCGCAAAATTCATACTAATGCTTTAAGTTTAGATGCACAGTTATATAAAGAAAATGATCGGTTTTTTATTAGTGACTCAATTGGAGAACTTGATCCATATCAAAGTAGTGAAACATTACCAAATTCAATGATTGATCATGTAGGTGATCTAGTAAGCGTAAGATTAGACGAAGATGAGATTTGCGTAATTAAGCTTAAAATTGCAGGGTTTAACTATGGAGAAATTGCGGAAAAATTAGGTTGTTCAAGAAGACAAGTGTTTGCAGTGATTAAATCAATTAAGTCAAAATATGGTTGGTAAATTTAATTAAAAATCAAAATTTTAAATTTAAATATAATCATTCCAATTAATTTTGTTTTTTCTTTGTTTGAAAATAATAAGGAAAATGAGATAATAAGTAAGGCTCTTTTTTGAATTTAAATTCAAAATATGGCTAAATAGTATTTGACTATATAAAGGAGCTTATGATATATTCATAAGCACGATATGGAGAGGAGTCGTTAGATGCGTGTAAAAGTTCTATTAATCTGTTCTGAGTGTCTTTCAAGAAATTATACGACCTCAATTAATCGAGCCACGCAGACTAAACGATTCGAAATAAGAAAGTATTGTCCTAGATGTAATAAGACGACATTACATAAGGAGAGCAAATAGGAGGCACTTATGGGACTAAAAAAATATGCTGGCGAAGTCATCAAAGAAGGTAAACGAGTACGTTGGCCAAAAAGAGAAGTTATCTTCCCGCTAATTTTTGTTGTTTTAGTAATTACTGCTTTTGCTGCTGCTGTTTTGCTTTTAGAAGATATGGCAGTTGCACGTCTTTTAGGTGCTTTAGAAAAAGCGTTTGAAGGATTTAAAAAGTAGATTTTAGAGGAGGTGTTGTATGAGAATACCAGAAAAAGATATTCGTTGGTATGTTGTATCAACCCAATCAGGTCGTGAAAATCGAATTAAAGATTATATTTTATCTCGAAAGACCTCAATGGATTTAGAAGAAAATATTTATCGCGTTATCGTTGCAGAAATTGAAGTTGATGTTATTGATAAAGAAACCGGTTTACCTAGTGGTAAGAAGAGAATGAAAAACCTCTATCCTGGATATGTCTTTGTTGAAATGCTAATGAGTGATGAGGCTTGGTTCGTAGTTCGTAATACGCCGGGGGTTACTGGTTTTATCGGTTCAAGCGGAAAAGGTGCAAAACCCTTCCCTGTTCCAGATGATGAAATTGAACCAATATTAAAAAGACTTGGTATCATTAGTAAAGAAATGTATGAAAGTTACAATGAAGGCGATACAGTTAGAATTATTACGGGTCCTTTAGAAGGAACAGAAGGAACAATTATTGAGTTTGATAAAGATACAGGTAACTTAGTAATTGAATCATTAATCTTCGGACGTCCGCAAAGAATTGAAACAAACTTTGCTGATACTGAAAAAATTAACGAATAAGAAAACGGGGTCTGACCCCGTTTTTTAGTGTCTATTTTTTAGTGTCTTTTCTTTTTGTTCGTCTTGGTTTCTTTTTCTTATTATTAACTGATGAAGGTTCACGATTAATAAAATCGCCAAAATCTTCAATATCACGCCTTGTACCAACGACATGGATTATATCTTTTGGGCTAAGAGTATCAGCAGCTCGAGGCGAAAACATTTTATGACCTCTTTGAATAAGAATTATATTAATACCAAATTGGTTTCTAGCATCAAGAGCAAGAATAGGAATGGGGACAAAATCTTCACGAATTGTGATTTTAACAACTGAATAATTTCCGCCTAAATTGTAATAATCAAGAAAGTCTTCGTTCCCAATTCTGTTTGCAAGACCAATACCAGCTAATTTTTGGGGAGTAACAATTTCATCTGCTCCTAATTTTCTGATAATATCAATATAATTTTCGTTATCCATTCTTACGGTTATGTGTGGAACCCCTAAGTCTTTTAAAAGAGCAGTTGTTAAAATACTAGCAACATCATTGTCCCCAAAACAGACGATGGCATGAGTGCATTCTTTTGCTCCGACCTCAATTAATGCCTTTTCATTGGTACTATCTGCAATAAAGGCAGTAGAAACAAAGTGACTAACTTTGTTAATAGCATCTACTGATACATCAATAGCAGTTACATCACGATCTAGACGGACAAGTTCTTCAACAATTGAAAGACCAAATTGACCAAGTCCGATAACTAAATAACTTTTTCTTTTTCTCATAATATACTCCTCCTAACCGACAATTAAGTCTGTTTCTATATATTTGAAATTTTCTTTTTGGTGTCTATGCATTGAGTTAGAAACAACCGACATAATTGTCATTGGTCCAACTCGCCCAAAGAACATTAAAAATATTAATATTAATTTACTTCCTACGCTAAGAGAAGGAGTAATACCCCATGATAGACCTGTGGTAGAGAAAGCACTAACTACTTCAAATAGAATTGGCTCTGTTGTCCAGCCCTTAGCTAATATAAATCGATTATTGACTTCTATAGCACTAATAATAGAATAAGACAAAATGAGGGTTAAAAATACAATAATTAATAAAGTAACGGCTTGAATAAATGTTTTTATTGTAAAAGAGCGGTTAAATGCATTACTTTTTCTACCTCTAATAAAGGAAATAATTGTGGCTAAAATAACAAAAACAGTTGTAACTTTTAAGCCTCCTCCCGTACTAAGTGGACCCACACCAGTAATCATAAGAAGTAAAACAATTATTCGCGCAAAAGGATTCATATTTGGAATATGATAAACAGAAAAACCTGCTGTTCTACTTGAAACGCTTAAGAAAAAGGCTTGAATAATTGAAAGTGGCTCTGCATTTTTAAGGTTTAATACATAATAAAAAAACATTCCAAAAAGAATTAAAATACTAGTCATTAAAATTACAACTTTTGAATGAATAGACCAGAATTTTGCACGATTAGCCTTCAAAATGTCGCGTATTGTTAAAAAGCCTAAACCACCCAAAATAACGAGAATTGCAGTATTTAGCATAATGATGTAATTGTTTCTAAATGGTTCTAGGGAATCTGCTCCAATTAAATCAAAACCGGCATTATTAAATGAAGAGATACTATGAAAAACAGCTTTTCCAAGTCCAGGAAGAGGTCCGTATATAGGTACAAAAACAAATAAAAATGGAATAACTCCACAAAGCTCAATTACAAAAGAAATAAGTATCATTGATCTAACTAAACTAATAACACCTTCAAATGTTTTAAAAGAAAGTGCTTCTTTAACTAAGTAGCGATCACTTGCAGCAAGTCTTTTGTTAAAAAGCGTGAATATAAATGTAAAAATTGTAATAAAACCAAGTCCACCAATTTGGATAAGAACGGCCATTACAATTTTCCCATATACAGTCATAGTATTAACAACATTAGGAAAAACATTTAGTCCGGTAACGCAAACACAAGAAGTCGATAAGAAAAGCGCATTAACAAAAGATGGCCAGTTATTATCTTGATAAGCAGCAGGAAACGCTAAAAGAAACGCGCCAAAAAGAATAACAGATAGGAATGAAATTAATACTGCTGCATAAGGAGAAATTTTGAATTTTTTAAATAACTTAAACACTTTGTTTACCAATTTTCTATCTTATAATTATAAAGTTTATTGCCTAATTTTCCAATAGGACTAACCAAAAAAAACATTGACCAAACCTTAAAAACGGTTAACAAAGTTAAAAGAAAAACCGTATAAAAGCGCCTTTTTTATAAAAAAAGGCAAAAATATCATTTTCTTGTTGAATTTTAAATTTAAATGAGGTATTGTAGAACACGAAGCATTTTATGCGCGTATATGCGTATACGCGAATGCTTAGCGTTGTGGGAGGAAGTACGATTATTCCTACTACCACAGCACGGACAAATCTAAAAAGGAGGAAAGTCACGTGAGTAAAAGAATCGCAAAAGTCGTAAAACTCGAACTAATCGGTGGCGAAGCAAAACCGGGTCCTAAGCTTGCATCAGCTGGGATAGTAATGCCAAAGTTTTGCACGGACTTTAACGCCAAAACCGCTGACCGCCGTGGTCAAGTAGTTCCAGTTATCATTACGGCATATGAAGACAAATCATTTGATTTCGTCATCAAAACAACACCAGTTACTATCTTGCTTAAAGAAAAAGCTGGTATCAACAAGGCTTCAGCCACGCCTAACAAAGATAAAGTTGGCAAAATTAACAGAGCCCAACTCCGCGAAATCGCTGAGTACAAAATGCCAGACCTTAACTGCAATGACATCGAAGCTGCGATGCGAATTGTTGAAGGATCTGCTCGTAATATGGGCATTACGGTAGAAGACTAAGTGGAAGAGTTAACTTCTCGTTAGAACCACAGGAGGAAAATTATGAAAAGAGGAAAAAAGTACAGAGCAGCCGTTGAACTTGTTGAAAAAGGCAAGATCTACGAACTAGAAGAAGCAGTTGCTCTTGTTAAAAAAACATCAACAACCAAATTTGATGCAACCGTTGATGCTTCCTTCCGCCTCAATGTTGACCCACGTCAAGCAGATCAACAAATCCGCGGAACTCTCGTTTTACCACACGGCACTGGTAAAACTAAAGTCGTCTTAGCAATTACCCAACGCGTTGATGATGCTCTAAGTCATGGAGCAGACTTCGCTGGTGGAAAAGAAATGCTAGACAAAATCAAAAATGAAAACTGGTTTGGATTTGATGTAATCGTTGCAACACCAGACATGATGGGCGAATTAGGCAAAATGGGCCGAATTCTTGGTCCAAAAGGCTTAATGCCAAACCCAAAACTTGGTACTGTTACAACTGATTTAGCAAAAGCAATCCACGAAATCAAAGCTGGTAAGGTTGAATATCGTGTTGACCGTAATGCTAATATGCACGTTAGCATTGGTAAAGTCAGCTTCGACGATGAAAAACTTATCGAAAACTTAAACGCCTTATGCGAAAGGGTTGTTAGAGTCCGCCCTGCATCCGTCAAAGGCACCTACATTAAAAACGCCGTACTCTCCACGACGATGGGACCGGCAGTGCCCTTTACTTTCAAAGGTCGCTAAAATCGTCATTATAAGATATCAATATACCGAAGAAAGCAACGGGCACTGCCTTAATTAAGTTGCCGAGGTCTAGATAGAAAAGATCTTACGTAAAACGTACCAATGGATATTGATACCTCACTACATTACTAAAAGGAGGTAGAACTATGAATCACAACACCTTAGAAGCTAAAAAAGCGATTGTAAATGAAGTTGTTGAAGCTGCAAAAGCTCATAATTCAATGGTTGTCGTTGAATATCGTGGCTTATCGGTTTCAGAAATGACCGAACTTCGACGTGAACTTCGTGAAAATGATGCACGCATGGTTATTTATAAAAATTCTATGGTTCAAAGAGCCGTTAGTGAATTAAATAAACCAGAATTAAGTGAATATTTAACTGGTCCAAATGCGTTCGTCTTCTCAAAAGACACAATTGCTGGACCACGTGTCATTAGCAAGTTTGCTCGTCGTAACGAACATATCGTTATTAAAGGCGGTCTTCTTGATGGCAGAGTCCTTGATGCTGAAGGAGTCAAAGCGATTGGAAAATTACCAGGTCGCGAAGGCTTGATCTCAATGTTCTTATCGGTGCTTGAGGCACCAATTCGCCAATTTGCTGCCACAGTTAAAGCTGTTGCAGAGGCCAAACAATAATTGCCTTAGGAGGAAAATATCATGGCAAAACTAGAAATTAAAGATATTATCGCGTCATTAAAAGAAATGACCGTCGTCGAACTAAACGAATTAGTTAAAGCTGTTGAAGAAGAATTCGGTGTTACCGCTGCTGTAGCAGTTGCTGGCCCAGCCGTACACGAAGAAGAAGAAGCAGTTGCCAAAGGACCAAGCGAAGTCAATTTAATCCTTACTTCATTTGGTCAAACAAAAGTTCCTGTCATTAAAGCCGTCCAAGCTATTACTGGCTTAGGCTTAATGGATGCTAAGAAACTCGTTGACAGCGCTCCTGCTACAATTAAAGAAAAAATCTCTCCAGTTGAAGCAGAAGAACACAAAAAGGCGCTTGTCGCAGCAGGCGCTGAAGTTGAAATTAAATAAGAATTTTGACTTTCAAACCCACTTTACGCATACGCGCAGTGGGTTTTCTGGCATTTATAAGGGGAGGTGAATGAATGAGTCAATACTTTGAAAACGACCCAAAAGTCAAATCAAATCCACGCTTACTTCACTATCTTTTTCATGGTGAATCATTCTCCTTCCATACTGATGCTGGCGTCTTTTCTAAAAATACGATTGATGAAGGAAGCATTGCCCTTCTTGAAGTCGTACGTGCTAAGCCCCTTAACGGACCAATTCTTGATGTTGGCTGCGGTTATGGGGTTTTAGGCATTATTTTAGAAAGAATTAGTCAGCAATCGGTAACGATGTTTGATGTCAACAAAAGAGCCGTTGAGTTAGCTAAAAAAAACATTGTGCTAAATGAATGTAAAAATGCAAAAGCTCATGTTGCAAGTGATTACTCAAATTTAAAAGAAGGCTCTTTTGACACAATCGTCATAAATCCACCTATAAGAGCAGGAAAAAAAGTTATTTATCCGCTCTTAGAAGGCGCTTATGACTATCTAGCCTTTAGCGGATCATTGTACTTTGTTATGCGCCGAACTCATGGAGCAAAAAGTGCAGCTAAAGTTGTTCAAGCTAAATTTAATAACTGTACATTAGTTAAAAAAGATAAAG
>JAAYSA010000031.1 GCA_012518455.1 Erysipelotrichaceae bacterium
CTAAAAAAGAAATTGCTGATGATAAAGTCTTAATTGTTGACCCACAGGGTCTAGTTCATTTTAAATCACTCAACGATCCACGTATTGTTGCTTTTTTCATGGATGCTTCTCGTCGCACAAGACGACACCGAATGATTCAAAGGGGAGATGATCCAAAAGCTGCAAACGAACGAATAACTACAGATGATGAAAAATTCAATTTAAGAACGGTTACTAATTATGATTTTATTATCGATGCAGAAACGCAGACAATTCAAGAAGTTGCTTGTCGAGTTTATGAATTATACGCTCAAAAAATTAGTCTACTGTAAAAAAAGCATCTGAGTTAGATGCTTTTTTTACTTAATTCATTTTCAACATAATCCATGAAGCGGGGTGCCGCTATTTTATTTATCTTATTCATTTTGCGTGGTTGTGGTAAACCAGAGATTTCAAATGGGCCACGTGGTCTAATAGAAATGTTTTTACCACTTTTTTCAGTTGTAAGAGCTTTAACCATCGTAAGAGATGCTCGTTCTGGACTTTGGAAGAAGATTTTAAGAAAATTCTGTGCTACTTTTACAAAATTCTTTCCAAATCCGCCTTCATTACTACGAACTATATTTGTATTTGTTATACCTGGATGAGTATAGTAAACTTCCACATTGCTTGGAAATTTCATCTCAGGAACATTATTTAAATCTTCGTTCATTAAATATGTCGATAATAATGTGATACCTGCTTTACTATATGAGTATTGAAAATTTCGATTAACTCTATCATCGTAAAACCATTTGTCAAATGTTTTAGGGTAAGCTAATGCTTTGGCAACTGATCCTACAAAAACAAAACGAGTTGGATGACTATTAAACACATCTTCATTAATTAAATTTCTAATTAAAATATATACACCAACAAAATTCACACCAAATGTAAGAGGATAGCCTAATTTTGTTTTCTTTTCTTTTGGTGGGAAATAAACACCAGCATTTGCAACAAATCCATCAATTTTAATATTTAATTTAGCTAGGTTTTGACAAAAAGAAGTTATTTTTTCATAATCTGACTGATCATATTCAATGAATTCCAACTTTGCATTCTTAACTTCTTTTTTTATTTTTTCAATCGCTTCATTAGCTCTTTTTTCACTTCGACAAGCAAGAAAAACTCGTGCTCCTTTTGAAGCTAAAATTTTAGAAGCCTGAAAACCAAGACCGCTATTAGCACCAGTAACTACATATGTTTTACCTTCCAAACTTGGAAGTCTTGTTTCAATGTATTTTTTTGTTCTCATACTACGCTGGCCTCGCTAAAAGAAGAATAAAAATAACTAGAGCAATTACACACACGGATAAAACAAGTGTAAGAATCAAAAAAATTCTTCTGTCTACAGGATTTTTTAGACTAGGTTTTCTTTCATTTTCTGGTCTTTCTTTAAGAGGTTTGTTTTCTTTTAGTCCAAAGAGCATAATTTAATTCTCACTAAGTGTAGTTATAACACATATAATGTAATTTATTCTTCCTTTTCTTCATTACCATTAGGAATTTTCTTAACTTTTATTTCCTCAACTGTAAAGGCACCTGCTTCAGTTATCGTAATAAGATAACCTTCATAAGTAAATTCATCACCTTCAACAGCGAATCGATCAAGTTGATCTAAACACCAACCGCCAACAGTATCATAATCAGTTTCTTCATCTTCTTCTATATCAAGTAGTTCGAAAAAGTCTTCTAGATTATAACCACCATCAATTAAGTAATGTTTTTCACCTAATTCAATAACTGGTTCATCAACCTCGTCGCTTTCATCCCAAATTTCACCAACTATTTCTTCAATAATATCTTCAATAGTTATGATGCCCTCAGTTCCACCATATTCATCAATAACAATTGCAATATGAGTTTCTTGTTCTTTGAATTCATTTAGTAAATCTGAAATGCCCTTTGAGTGATGCACAAAATGAGGAGGACGTAAAATTTTTCTTACATCAATTGGTGTTTCACTTAAAACATATCGTAAAAGTAATTTCGTTGGTAAAATGCCGATAATATTATCAATCGTACCTTCATATACAGGAATACGCGAGTATTTAAAAATCTCTTTTTGTTCAATTAATTCACTAATATCGTCTTCAATATCATAACTAAATACATCTACGCGAGGTGTCATAATTTCATAGGCCTCTGTTTCACTAAATTCAATTGCTGATTTAATTAGTTCACTTTTATCTTCATCAATTAAACCGGACTCTTCAATTTCATTGACCATTTCTTGTAGTTCATCTTCACTATAAACATCCTTATCCACAATTTCTTCTTCTCGTGCTTTTTTTATTCCACCTGTAATTAGGCTTAAGAATTTTCGCATCGTAAATGTAATTGGGAAAAAGAGGTAATTAAAAAACATAACTGGAATCGCAAATAAATAACTAAATCTATAACTAAACTTTAAGCAAACGGTTTTTGGTAATATTTCGCCAAAGGTTAAAAGTGTAACAAAGACAATAATTGCAGCAATAGCGACCCCTTGTTCACCCCCATAATGAAGACCAATAAGCGTAGTAATACTACTTGTTGCAATATTAACAAGCGCATTACCAAAAAGAGCGATTGAGGTTACTTGGTGAAAGTCATTTGCTAATTTAAGGACGGTTTTGCTAAGTTTTTTCTTATTTTCAACATCTTTTTGTATTCTTAATCGATTGACCGTTGGAAAAGCCACTTCCATTCCGCTGAAGAAAAAACTAAATAGGTGGAGTGCTGCTGCAACGATAAAAAGTAATGTTACTTGTCCATCAGTCACGACGACCACCTCCTCGTTTTTTAAACTTACTAAAGGGTTCATCAACGCGGCCAACTAATTCTTGAAGAACATCTTCCATCGTAACCATCCCAAGTAGTTGATCGCTTTCATCTAATACAAAAGCAATATGCGTATTATGTTTGCGATATCCATCAATAATATCGTCAAAAGCAATGTCTTTTTTAACAAAATAAGGTTTTGACATTATATTTTTAATTCTGACATTTTTATTATTCATATAATGTTTAATATATTCTCGAACGACAATAACACCAACAATATTGTTTTTATCATTTTTATAAATTGGAATTCTTGAATAATTACAATCAAGAATAAAGTCATTTAATTTTTGGTGCGTTAAACCTACAATATCAACAGCTACGATTTTGTCTTTTGGTGTAACAACCTCACTTACAACGCGATCTTCAAAAACTAAAGTAGAAAGAATTATTTCACTTACAGTTTCATCAATAACACCTTTTTGTTCACTTTGTTCAATAACATTAGAGAAATCTTCTTCTGTTATTATTGTGTCTTCTTTAATTTTAAATATTTTTTGAATTAATTTGATAAAAAGGCGATATAAGTAAGAAATAGGATAAACTAATATAATAAAAACAACGATAATATAACTATTTATCATTGCAAAACGTTCAGGAAATAAATGTGTGATTGCTTTTGGAATTGAGTCAACAAAAATATAAATTACAAGCGTGACCACAAGAGTAGCGACTAATAGTCCAGTTTGAGCTCCTATAGCATTAACAAAAATAATCGTCGTTAAAGACGAAAGAGCTACTGTTACAAAGGAATTGTAAATTAGTAATGTTGCAATTGTGCTATCAATGCGGTTAATAACCCACATTGCTAGCTTTGCGCTTCTATTGCCATTTTCGGCCATGACCTTTAAGCGAATACGATTCGCCGTTGTAAAGGAAGTTTCACATGACGCTAAGAAAATTCCAAGAATAATAAGTAAGACTATTAACACCCACGTTATAGGCGTATCCGGCATGTAGCCACCACACTCCTTTAATAGACACAATTGTACCTATCAATAGGTATATTATCATAATTGTTAATGAAAACAAATAAATATATAAATTAAAAAAGGAGCAGTTAACTGCTCCTTTTAAGAGTTAAATTGCTCTATTTAGCTTTTAAATCTTTGATGTAGTTGACATTGCCAACTTCATTAATGCGTTCGATTTTATCGGCGCGCATAACATCATCGACTAATTCTTTTGCACGTTTTACTGATAAATCACTGCTAACGCGTAAGAATGCTGGAGTTTCTTTGTAAGTCTTAACTGGTCCACTTGCTTTTACTGGAATTGGACTATCTTTGTAGTCTTCTGGATTAAGGGCGAAGTATACTCTAAAGCCTGAGTTACCACTTGAAGTGATTTTAACATAGAGTTTACGTTTTGATCTGAATGAATCACCAGAATTGCTAATACGTGATTTAACATCGTAACTAAGGATGTAGTTCTTGAGTTCGTTGTATTTGTCTTTTAATTCTTTGCTATAACCAAGAACTCTTTCGTTAAAAGGAATACGAACGACTGGTTGACTTACTTTCTTAAGGATTGGCTTTGGTTCTGGTAATGGAGCTGGTTCAGCTTTGACGATTGGAGCTGGAGCTGGAGCAGGTTTAACAGGTGCTGGTGCTGGAGCCGGCTCTTCTTTCTTTTCCACTGGAGCTTCTTTTACGACTTCTTTAATAATCGTATCTTTACTACTTAAGTAGACATTATCTTTCTTAAGTATTACATAGTCTGCCATTTCGCTACGAATAACGTCACGGCAACGTTTTTCAAGAGCTTCAAGTGATTCTTCGTCAAATTCAACAAGAACAACTTCTTCAGTTTCTTCAACTGGTTCTTCCTTAACAGGAGTAGGAGCTGGTGTTGGTGCAGGAACAGCTTCTTTTGGTTGTGGAGCAAATAATTCGTCGACTTGTTTATTGCTTCCTTTTGCTTTTTTAACGCCAGGAACAAGTGCTCCTAAAACGAAAATGTGGAGGCCTATCATGATTAAGATAGCAATTAAAATAATAATATAGAGAATATTAATGCGTGTTGTAGGATTAGCATAATAGTTCGTATAGTTTTTATTGTAAATTACTACTGTTGCGACTGTGTAGCCTGTGATTAAGAACGTTAGTGGTTGTAAATAAGCAAGTAATGTTCCTCTACGTGTAATAATCTTAAGCAACCAGAAAAGTGCGATTAATACACCTAAACCAGTTAAAATGGTTGGCGCTAGGTAATTAAACGTAATTTCAGGAGTAAGGTAAAAGTCCAAAATTCTATTGTAGATAGTTTCTAACCTTGGAACAAAGTTGTCATTACCCCATAAAATGTGGAATAAGAGCGAGATAACAGCTAGAGTACTAAAAAAGATGCCTACTAATACATCTAAAGTTCTACGAAATCTCATCAATC
>JAAYSA010000032.1 GCA_012518455.1 Erysipelotrichaceae bacterium
ATATAATGTTTCTTGCGACGGAGAAATACCCAAGCGGCTGAAGGGGCGGGCTTGGAAAGCTCGTAGGCCTGTAACAGGGCGCGAGGGTTCAAATCCCTCTTTCTCCGCCATAAAAAAACTCGCTAACCAGCGAGTTTTTATTATTAAATATAATTTATTTATTCTTTAATTGACAGAGCCAACCGGTATGAATGTATGAAATTACACCCATAGTTATTAATGCTGCAAAAATACCAATAAATTGTAAGGCTGTTACTGCATTTCCATCAACAAGTTTCATAATCCAAGAAATGAACAATAATAAAGCGGTCGAACCAAATAAGATAACCTCCAATATAATTCCAGTTTTACTAATAGGTCTGACTCCAGCAATTCTTAAGATAAAGAATATTAAATGAGTAATAACAGCACCTAGAATAAATATGTCATTTATCAGCAATAAAATCGCTGGGGCACGGTCTACTCCATCAAAGCCACTAACTGCATCAAGCCATTCAATCATTTGAATTGCATTATAAAATGCGTATGTTAAGAATGTAAATAGAACTAAAACTAGTACTGCAGGTAAGCCTAAGAATTCTTTAAAAGTCATTCTTTTTCCTTTTGGTTTTGGCGTTTTTTCAACCTTTGGTTCTTCTACAGGTTCAGATTTTGGTTCTTCTTTAACTGCTTTTTCAGGTTTTTCTTCGACATTTTCACTGTCAACAATTTTCTTTTCTTCGTTTTCCATTTTTAATCTCCTTATCTAAATTATAACCTACTTAATAGGGGGAATAAAGAATTTTCCATGTATCTGTCTAACATCAATAACATTTATGAAAGCCTTAGGATCAAGTTCACGAATAAGAGTGACAGCATCATTAACTTCATTACTTGATACTGTCATGTAAATAATCGTTTTTGCCTCACTACTATAGACGCCTATTCCGCCTACCGTAGTTGCTCCATGTGGAAAATTATTAATAAGTGCTTTGGCTAGTTCTTCATTGCTAGTAAATATTTGTAATTGTGTTTTTTTGTTACGAATATGAATTGCATCTATGACGATTGAACTCATTACTAAGTATAAAACAGAATATATAACTGCCGTAAGAGCATTTGAACTCGGATTTTCATCAAACAAATTAAGAATAAAAAAGATAATAAGAACAACACCATTTAAAATAACAGAGTATTTACCAACATCTGTACTTTTTTTATTCGCGAAATAATAGGAAACAATGTCCATTCCGCCTCGCGAAACATTAGATTTTAGCGCAATTGCCCCTGCAAAACCCGCCAAAATGCCGGCGAATAATGTTCTTGTTAGTTGAGAATCTATTATAACTGCCTTTTCCCATGAAACTGGAATAATTGAAATAAATAGTGATGTTAGAAAAACATTCATTACCGAAAAAAACGTAAAACGTCGTCCAATTTTAAACCAACCTAGTAACATAACAGGAATATTAAGCGAAAAATATAAAATGGATTGAAGTAAACTTCGATTTACATTTTGGACTTTTAAAATATCCGCTACAAATTTGACTATGTTTTGAGCTAATCCACTTACTCCTCCTGTAACAAAATATATCTGACCTTCTGGTAATTCAGCAGGAGCAACAAATAGTCTAAAACTAAGACCGACCATAAATGCACTAATCACACACATAAAGAATGAATAGGCATATTGAGCTGCAATTGAGAGCTTGGGTCTTTCCTTTAAGTATGCTTTAATTTCTCTAATAATATTTCTTTTCTTTTTCATTAATATGTACCGATATTGATTATAATAAGAAACTATGTTTCTTGCAATGAATAAAACCACTTTATGATATATGAGTAATTTTTATAGTTTTCTTTGTTGAATTCGCACGCGTACGGTGATATTATTATAGTGCTATATTTTATATAGGAGGACTCAGTATGAAAAAAATACTCGGTGCCATTGGCGCATTCTTCGTAAGAATCTGGCAATGGATTAAAGAAACAGCATGGATTCAACCATTGCTTATCGTTGGTGTTATTTTTGCAATTATCTTTTCAATTACCCCTATTTACAATGGAATTAAAGAATTAAACGATAAAAGAAATAGCCCAGATGCTTTTTATAAAAATTACCAAGTTTCTCTAAAAGGTGCTGTTGATAGCGATGCACAAAAATTACTTGATGATATTTACGAAAATGAAAATGGTCTATCTTCTAATTTAGATGGACAAAAGTTCTTCTTAGCATTTATTCAAGGTGAAAATAAGTGTACATATTGTGACCAAATGCAAGAAGGTTTTGATACTATGAGTAAATTTAGTAAAGAAAAACTAGGCGGTGCTGCCTTTGGTCTTAAAACAATTTTCGTAGATCAAGAAACCAAAGAAGATTGGAAAAAGGACGATTATAAAGGTGATGACGAATGTAAATCAGCATTTGATGCCCTATTAGTTAGAAATATTCTTTACTTTGAAGAATTTGCAGGTAGTGCTCAACAATCAAATTACTACATTAACGATGGAATAAGTGATGAAACAATTACTAAGATTCAAGAAGCTAATGTTGATACCTTTGTTACTCCAACTATATTTGTCGTTGACTTTACAAATGGTGTAACTGCTAAAGGTGTTCAAACCGCTTTTATTAGTTTCACTGGTAGTAATAGTATTCAAAAAGCAGAATTCCTACTTGATGCTTGGTTATATCGAAACGATTTCGGACCAAAATAAAAAATACTAATAAAAAAAGATTCGGCACTGCCGAATCTTTTTTTACATTGCTTCAATATATTGCTTAACTAAATCACAATAATGTTCGCATTTTAGGACTGTTTCTGCTTCTACCATGATTCTAATTTTTGGTTCTGTGCCGCTAGCTCGTAATAGAAGCCTTCCATTTGTTCCTAATTCAGTTGTAATCTTTTTAGCAAGTTTAAGAAGTCCTTCATCCTTCATTACTTTATTTTTATTTGAGACATTTACATTTATTAAAACCTGTGGAAGTTTAGCAAAGCCGTTAAGAGCTTCCTCAATTGTAAGTTTTGCTTCTTCTAATAGAGTTAGTAAATACAAAATTGTTAAAAGACCATCACCGCTATTTAAAAGATTGCCAAAAATAATATGGCCACTTTGTTCACCGCCAAGTGAATATCCTTCTTCGTTAATTTTAGCCTGAACATATTTATCGCCAACATCAACAATTTCGTATTTAATACCTTCTTTTTTTAACGCATTAAGAAGACCTAAATTACTCATTACTGTTAAAACGACAGTGTTTTTGTTAAGTTTACCTAGTTTTTGCATGCATCTAGCAGCAATAAATATTATGTGATCACCATCTAATTTATTACCATCTTTATCAACTAAAAGCACACGGTCACCATCTCCATCAAAGGCAACACCTAAATCAAATTCATCTTTTCTTTCTTTAATCTTACTACTTAAGGTTTCTAGATAAGTTGAGCCGCAACTTGCGTTAATGTTAATGCCATTCGGCATTGCATTAATGATTTCATTATTAATAGCTAAATCCTTTAAAACAAGTGGAGCAACTTTACTTGCTGCACCATTTGCTAAATCAAAAAGGATATTTAAATTTGATGTAATTTTAATGTTCGCTTTAATAAGATCTACATAATCAAGTAAAAGTTTACCATTATATGTATAAGTGCCAATATCATCTTCTTTTTTTAAAGGAAGATCATCTTCTTCTTTGTTTAAATATTCATTAATCGCATGTTCTAATTTTTGTGAAATTTTATCACCATTTTCGTTAATTACCTTTATACCGTTATCATAATAGGGGTTATGCGATGCCGTAATAATTATTCCGTAATTAAACTTATGCTTTTTTGTAAGATAAACAACCGAGGGAGTTGTTGTAACACCTAAATCCACAACATCAGTGCCTGAAGATAGTAAACCAGCTACAATAGAGTGCAATAGCATTGAACCACTAA
This sequence comes from Erysipelotrichaceae bacterium, assembly GCA_012518455.1. Classification (GTDB taxonomy): domain Bacteria; phylum Bacillota_I; class Bacilli_A; order RFN20; family CAG-826; genus JAAYSA01. The sequence goes on from JAAYSA010000032.1 coordinate 3,927, forward strand.
TTCTTGTATCACGCCCAATTAAAACGGTATTTCTTTTTTTCTTATTATGATATTCGCCTAAATAACGACCAATTTTAAAAGCTAATGTCGGAGTTAGTTCGACATTTGTTTTTCCTCTAATTCCATCTGTTCCAAAATATTTATTCATTGTTAAGTTCTGCGGTTTCTATTTGCATATATTCTACTAATGCGCGATAGAAATTATCGCGGCTAATGGGTTGCAACACACCCTTGTAGGCTATTGAAATTCGGCCGGTTTCTTCACTTACAACAATAGTTACTGAATCAGTCGTTTCACTAATTCCTAACGCGGCTCTATGCCTTGAACCAACTTTACCAGATAAGGGCTTAGTTGAAGGTTTAAAATAAACACTAGCGGCAATAATAACGTTGTCACGAATGACAACTGCGCCATCGTGAAGTGCAGTACCTTTATGGAAAATTGTCATTAATAGTTGGGCTTTAACCGGAGCATCAATTTGTGTTCCATTTGTAATGATGTCATCTAAAAGAGTTCCTCTTTCAAGCGTGATTAGTGCACCTGTTTTAGTTTTCGAAAGAAAATCAACTGCAATTTCAAGTTCATGATAAACTGCTTCTTCATCATAAATCTTTCTAAATTTTCTTTTATTTCGATTTAAAGAACTTTTTGAAATTTGACGATCAAATAAATTAATAATATTTGCTCTAAATTGAACTATGTTTCCATAAATGAAAGCAATACTTCCTGTGATAAATAAAATAAGTGCAACAATTAAAAGAAGGTCTAATTTAAAAAGGGCAGCAAGTGCGATAAGGGGTACATTAATAGCGTAAAATA
>JAAYSA010000033.1 GCA_012518455.1 Erysipelotrichaceae bacterium
AAAAAACGGGGGATTAACCCCGTTTATGCAAGATAATAGGCGTTTTTGCTAGGAATTAATTTGAATATTAACACTACCTGTTGTAGTTCTTATCTCACAAAGTCCGCCGGTGGTAGTGTTAGGCACTTTTACTGAACCAGTGGTTGTATAGACACTAAATATTTTACTAGTTAAAAGTGTGCCCTTTACATCACCCGTCGTAGTTTCAATATATATCGTTCCAGCATCAGAATCAGTTAGATTAACATCGCCTGTTGTTGTTTCTATTTTTAGTCTTTCGCTAATTATTGTGTTTTTTAATGTTACATCGCCAGTTGTTGATGATAAATCAACATTTTTAGCTGTAACATTTGTTAGCTTAATATTTCCAGTAGTTAGAGAAACATTAATATTACCATTAGCACTTACATCAGTTAGAAGGATGTTTCCAGTTGTCGCGCTTATAGTTAGATTATTAACACTTGCATCAGTAAGACTAATCTCTCCTGTAGTTGCTTCAACATATCCATAGTCATTAATATCAGTTTTTAAACTAACTCTTCCACTTGTCATATTGACATTAACTTTATTAAAACTAAAGTCATTTGGAATTATTAATGAACCAGTTGTTGCATCAATTTTTAGTTCATTATAGAGTCCAGCAGGCAAATAGACAGCGGTTTTTATTTTATAAAAATGGAAGCCATTAAAACCAAACATTTTTTCATACCATGCTCGATCATCTACTTGTTCAATTGTTAAGATGTCATCTTTTATACTTACTTTGTGATAATACTTTTCAGCATCATCAGTGGTAACTTTTTTGGTTCCATCAGGCGAGACTTTAAACTCAACTTCTGAAGTAGTGACATCAATATTAAAGTTAGAGAACGATTCTTCTAATTGATGGGTGTTAGTTATTGTTTCTAGCGATTTAACATTTGTTACTAAACCTACTGTTAATAGAGTACCTCCAACGACTAATAAAGATGCTCCAACGATAAGAGAAATTAAAATTGGCTTTTTCATTATTATTTACTTCCTTTCTTAATAAATGCAGCTTTTATACTAGTTAGTATTTTATTTGATAATTTTAGTGTCGCCTTCGTAATAAAGTAGCAGCCAAAAAAGAGGAATATTGCTAGACCACCAGATAGCATTGCAGCACCTAAATTTGTTAATAAAAATTCACCGCTAAATAGACCGCCTAAAAATGAAATTGATCCTGCAATTGATGAAGCAATAAGACTAAATTCAACTGAATAAGCAACAATCACAAATATCCAAATTAGAAAATAGGCAAGTAAAACTATAAATGAGGCAAATAATGCTACTGGAAACCACAAAGGAAATCCAACAATTATTAAGATTATTTCCCAGTCCTTAAGTGTTCTTTTTGGCTTTACTTTTTCTTTTACTAGTGTCGCTAAAGGTGTTTCCTTAGCAATTTCAGTGACAATGTCGTCCTCTGAACCGATTTCTGCAACTGCTTGTTCTTCGCTGATGCCCTCATCAAGACGATCATCAATCATCTCTTCATAAAAACTTAAGCGATAATCAATATCTTCTTTTGGTAAACCAACGAGTTTACTTTTAAGTTCATTTAAAAATTCTTCTTTTCTCATAGTTTATTTATCCTCCCCAACGATAAAAGAATAGATTTTAACCATTTCTTCCCATTCTTCTTTAAATTCTTCAATTCTTTCAATACCTAAGTCAGTAATTCGGTAATACTTCCGTAATCTTCCGTTATGTTCAACCGATTTTACGATGAGCATTTTACTTTCTTCTAGTCTTTTAAGAATTGAATATAAAGTAGATTCAGATAGCTCTAGAACAGGCTTTAAATCTTTAATAATCTTATAGCCATAAGAATCTTTATTCTTTATAGCAGCTAAGACACAAATTTCTAACATTCCTCTTCTTAGTTGTGTTTCCATTAAATACCACTCCTTACGTAATACATCGTATCACGAAGTATTATAGAACGCAATAGGTAAAATCAAAAAAACATATTTTTAAATTTTGATAAGCAAAAATGACACATTTAATAAAAAGAAAATAAAAAAGAGCCCATCATATGGACTCTTACTAATTAAATGGTGCCCCCTGCCAGAATCGAACTAGCGACTAATCCTTACCATGGATTTATTATGCCATTTAACTAAGGGGGCATAGCAATTAAGAGTATACTTGAAATTGCTACTATTTGCAAAGAAGATATTTACTAATTAGTCGTGATGCTTAACGGGTCCACCGAAAAGTTCGAGTTTTTTTAGTAAGTTTTTCATCTCTTCGACACTTAATCTATGCGTGTTATGAGAAGTATAGCTTTCACTTAAGGCAATTTTCTTACTGCCAGTAGAAATATATTTTTCATAGTTTAATTCACGGTTATCCGCTTTAACACAGAAGAAATCACCTAAATCAATTGCTTTTGACATTTCTTCTTCAGTAACTAAAGTTTCATATAATTTTTCACCGTGACGCGTTCCAATATATTTTACTTCTGCCTTAGGATTTTTAAGTTCTTTAATAGCTTGGGCAAGAACTTCAATTGTTGCAGCAGGTGATTTTTGGACAAATAGATCACCTTGTTCGCCGTGTTCAAAAGCATAAAGAACTAAATTAACGGCATCTTCTAATGTCATCATAAAGCGAGTCATTTCAGGATTTGTAATTGTAATTGGTCGACCTTCTTCAATTTGATTTAGAAATAGTGGAATAACACTACCGCGACTTGCCATAACGTTGCCGTATCGAGTTAAACAAAGGATTGTATCGCCTTCTAAAAGTTGACGGCTACGGGCAATAACATTTTTCTCCATTAAAGCTTTACTAATTCCCATTGCATTAATTGGATAAGCCGCCTTATCTGTAGAAAGAAAAATAGCTTTTTTAACACCGTGATTAACACAAGCTGTAATAACATTATCACTTCCAATAACATTAGTATAAACAGCTTCCATCGGATAGAATTCGCAGGAAGGAACTTGTTTTAGTGCGGCTGCACTAAAAACATAGTCAACGCCACGAAATGCATCTGTAATAGAATTAAGATTACGTACATCACCAATATAAAATTTCAACTTGTCATTTTTATATTGTTTTCTCATATCATCTTGCTTTTTTTCATCGCGTGAGAGAATACGAATTTCTTTAATATACGTTTTTAAAAAGCGATCAACAACAGCATGACCAAATGAGCCGGTACCTCCTGTAATAAGAAGAATTTTATCTTTGAATAAGTCTTTTCTTGTGTCATTAAGTTTCATAATATTCACCCACTTTAAAACTTTCTTATAAATTATATCACATATAATTTGCTTTATGCCCAAATAGCATCTGCTAATTCAGGATAATCGATAAAAGGATTACGATTCCCTTGAGCGTTTTGGATTGCATTATTACGTTTAGCTTCGCGATCTTCAAGAGGAGGAAATTGATTATTCCATTCAAGTAAGAGCGAAAGATTCCCGTTAATATTAACATTTAGGTTATATTTAATAATCATATAGAAAGTAACGCGGGCAACTTCACCTTTTGCAGCATCGCATGGTTCAAAAGCTGAACTTGTATATTTACAATCACTTCTTACTCCTAAACTATCTACAGCATAATTTCCGTTTGTTACAACTTGAAAGGTACTATTACCACGAATTGAATTTAATTTATTATCCGCTGCCCATAAATTGTGATAATCACTGCAAGCATTAGCACTTCCACCTGCACTGCAGCCAAGTTTTGACTGTGGAACAACATGCTCACGGTTCCAACCAGTTGAGCCAGAAACATGTTTATTTTTAGCTATTGAAATACGTGAATATATTTGAATAACATTACTCGAGTTATTTGGATCTTCATCAGCATTTTCAACTGGCCACCAATTATAGCCAATTCCGCTAAAGCCAGTATCGATTCGTCTTTTAATTTCATTTTTCAAGTCTGTACCTGTTTTAGTTAAGTCATATCCTTCATAATAACCACCAAAAGCAGGTTCACTTGTAATTGGATTTTCGCTAGTGACAGGGTCTTCACTAGTAATTGGATCCTCAGTTGTTGTTTCTTCAGTACTTGTGCTAGAAATGTCTTCACTAATTGAAGTAACTGTAGGTGTTGAAGATTCTTCGCTAGTTACAGTTGGCTTATTTGCACAGCCTGTAAGAAGCAAAATTAGAATTAGACTTAAAAGTTTACGATTTTTCATTTTAAACAACCTCGTTTTCTTCCTTTACTAAAGGACTTGCTATTAAATCATAAATAAAAGCACTTGTAATTTCAATATCAAGTTTATCACCAATTTCAAAAGTATTGTTTGAATATAGGTAAATGTTGCCATCAATTTCATCAGGTGCGTTAAAATGTGTCCGCATCAAATAGCGACCTTTATTTTTTTCGTGATAAATTACATATCCGCTCATCTTTTGACCAATTAGAGCCATGTTTTTATTAAGTGAAATACTTTTTTGTAGGTTCATAAGATAATCTTTTCGCTTATTTTTTTCTTCTTCTTTAATATGAGGCTCCATTGCATAACTTCTAGTTCCCTCTTCTTTAGAATAAGTAAATACGCCAATATGATTAAATTTGATTTCTTTAATAAATGTTGCTAATTCCTCTACATCTTCCTTTGTTTCACCTGGAAAACCAACAATAAAAGTAGCTCGCAAAATAGCATGAGGAATAGCTTCTCTAATTCGCTTAATTAAGTCTATATAATCTTCTTTTTTACCTCTTCTATTCATAAGGCGAAGTATTCTATTTGAAGCATGTTGAAAGGGTAAATCAAAGTAAGGAACCATTTTAGGATTATTTTTTATAAAATTTATTAACTCATCATTTAAATCGCTTGGGTAGAGATAGAGTAAACGGATACTTTCAAAACTTTCAAATTTAACCAATTCCTCTAAAAGAGTAATTAATTTAGGTCGATTTCGCAAACCTCGGCCGTAATTTGTAGTATCTTGCGAAATAATTGTAATTTCTTTTTTACCTAATTTATTAAGAAGTTTTGCTTCTTCTAGTACTTCTTCAAGCGGCCGTGATTTAAAGCGACCACGAATAAGTGGAATGGCACAGAAACTACAAAAATTATTACAACCTTCGCTAATTCGTAAATATGCGCTAAATGGAAGAGTAGCATATTTACGTCTTAATGGATTAAAAATTGCAACATTAGTTTTTAATATTTTGCTTAAAAGAAGATGAAGCTCAGCATACCTAGAAATAGGTACAAAATATATATTATCTTGACTTTCTAATTTATCTTTATATCGCTCGCTATAGCAGCCAAGGACAACTAATGGTTTATTAAATTGTTTTAATTCATCTATTATTTGGAGCGTTTCTATTCTGCTTTCTTCTAAAAAAGCACATGTATTTAAAAGAAAAACATCTGCTTCATATTTGTTTTTAGTAATAGAAACATCAATATCATTAAGCATTCCTAAAATAATCTCGCTGTCGACGAGATTTTTAGCACAACCTAAAGAAATTAAACATATTTTTTTCATAATTTTTCGCTAGAAAAAGAGTCCAGCAAAGTGGACTCTTTTAGTTAGTTATTTTTAATGGCAGAATCTACCATTTACATCATATTCACCCCAAATACGACACGCTAATTCAGGATGATCAATAAATGGATTACGTAAATTTTGATATAGTTCTAAACCTAATTGACGTTGTAAGTCACGTTCAACGGTAGGTGGATATTCTAGATTCCATTGAAGCATTGTTAAGATGTTAAAGTTTTCATCTAAACTACAGCCATAACCTAGTTTATCATATGGCCACATAACAAGCATATAAAGTTGGGATCGAGCAATTTCACCTCTTACCATTGGAGTTGGGCTAAACATACCGTTATAAACAAAGTTATCTGTTAAGGTACCAAATTTATTTCTAATAGCAAATTTATAGTATTGTTCTTTCATACTAAGACCCCAATAACTATAGTTTGATTTAGCTTGGTTAAGATTTCCATCACAGAAGAATAAATTTGCAACATCAGTTGAAATATTCTTTTTGGTTGGTCCTGCTCTTTTACTATCATCACCATCTGCTAATTTAGATTGAGGATATGCGTGTTCACGGTCAAAATAAACTTCACGAGGTGTAAAATTGTCACCATCATGTCGCTTTTTAAATTGAACAGAATTTAGGTCATAAATTGATAAGACTTTATATTCATCATCTGGATCAACATCCATTAGTTCTAAAGCCTCTACACAAGTGTTATAGTCAATTGGAGTAAATCTAGATAATTTAAATTCATATAGAGCATTTGCTAAGTCTTTCCCTTGTAATTCCGAATTAACAATTTCATCCCAATAGTTACCTGTATACGCTGGAGCAGGTGTAAAAACTCTATTTGGTGATTGGGGTACTTCTACTTCTTCAGATGTTGTTTCAGTAGGTAAAGATGTTTCTGATTCATCTGAAGTTGGAAGTTCGCTACTAGGGTCTGGTTGATTTTGACAACCTGATAAAACACCTAAAGCTAGGAGTGCGGTAAGGAAAGTTAATGATCTTTTCATGTTGTTACCTTCTTTCTATTCTTTATATTACTATAAGTTAATATAAATGTAAATAAATCGCAGGAAATTAGTAAGTTAGATTATTAAAAAGACGGTCCTATGAGACCGTCATATTAATGATTATGCAAACATTATGCAAACGGATTAAGTTGAACTACATTATCTCTTATATCTAAAGTATACGGAATTTTAGGATCAACTTTTTGCTCAATTATTTGCTCAGCTATTTGTGTTTCAATTGTTTTTTGAATGAAACGTTTTAGTGGTCGAGCACCAAATTCAGGTGCATATGCATTTTCGACAATATAATTTACTACATCATCAGTATAACGAAGCTTAAAGCCGGCTTTTTCACTTGTTTTAATAACTTCGTTAAGCATCTTGCGAGCGATTTGTTTTTGAACATCAATTGATAAGGGTTCAAAATAGACAACTTCATCAATTCGATTTAAAACTTCTGGTTTAAATGCTTTTTTAAGTAGTTCATTAACTTTACTTGCTTCATTTCTAAGGAATAGTTCACTTCCTAAGTTGCTTGTCATAATAATAATTGTATTTTTAAAGTTAACCATTCGACCTGAAGAGTCAGTTAATATTCCATCATCAAGAAGTTGGAGGAGTAAATTAATTACTTCAGGATGTGCTTTTTCGATTTCATCAAATAGAACGATTGAGTACGGTGATCTTCTTACTGCTTCAGTAAGTTGACCGCCTTCTTCATAACCAACATATCCAGGTGGCGAACCAATAAGACGCGAAACATTAAATTTCTCCATATATTCACTCATATCAATACGGATAATTCGTTTTTCATCATCAAAAAGTGCCTCTGCTAGAGAACGCGCAACTTCAGTTTTTCCAACCCCAGTTGGACCTAGGAAGAGAAAACTACCAATTGGTCGATTAGGATTGTTAAGTCCTGCTCGTTGACGAATAATTGCATCACTAACTAAACGAAGTGCTTCATCTTGACCAATGACGCGTTTTTTAAGTGTTTCAAATAAGTTAAGAACTTTATGTTTTTCGCCTTCCATAATCTTATGGATTGGAATGCCTGTGTTTCGGGAAATAATCGCAGCGACTTCTTCTTCGCCAACTGTTTCTTTTAACATCCGGTTTTCGTTAGCTTCTTCGCTTTCTTCTTTAAGTTTTTTTTCAAGCTCAGGAATTAACTGATACTGAAGTTCACTTGCTTTTTTATAGTCGCCGCTATTGAAGGCGACATTAAGATCAAAACGAGCTTGTTCTAGCTCTTTTTTAAGACGCGAAACATCGTTAAGCTCTTCAACTTCTTTTTGCCATTGAGATGTCATTTTTTCATCTTCTTTTTTACATTTTTCAAGTTCTTTTTCAATGACTGCTAAACGTTTTTTACTAAGTTCATCACTTTCTTTTTCTAACGCTAACTTTTCAATTTCAAGTTGTCGTTTCTTTCTTCTTATTTCGTCTAACTCAATTGGCAGACTATCAACTTGTACACGAATTGCTGCACACGCTTCATCAATAAGATCAAGAGCTTTATCTGGTAAGAAGCGATCTGTTATATAGCGATCACTTAAAGTAACTGCACTTACTAATGCTGAATCGCTAATTTTAACACCATGATGTGTTTCATAACGCTCTTTTAAACCACGCAGAATCGAGATTGAATCTTCTAAAGTAGGCTCTTTTACTAATAATGGTTGAAAGCGACGTTCTAATGCGCGGTCTTTTTCAATATAGTTTCGATACTCATTTAAAGTAGTAGCACCAATCATATCAATTTCGCCACGAGCAAGTAAGGGCTTTAACATATTGCTTGCATCCATAGCCCCATCAACACGACCTGCTCCAACAATAAGATGAATCTCATCAACAAAAAGAATTATTTGATGATCGCTTTCTTTAATCTTATTTAAAATTGCTTTTAGTCGCTCTTCAAACTCGCCTCTAAACTTAGTACCAGCGATTAAAGAACCCATGTCGAGTTCATATACACGCTTATTTTTAATTGATTCAGGTACATCCCCGCGAGCAATACGTTGAGCAAGCCCTTCGATAATTGCGGTTTTACCAACACCAGCTTCACCAATTAAAATAACGTTGTTTTTAGTTTTACGCGAAAGAATTTGTATAATCCGTCTTATCTCTTCATCTCGACCAATAATTGGATCGCTTTTATTTTGTCTAGCTTCATCATCTAGAAACCGACCAAATTTTTCTAAAACATTTTCGTCTTTACTATAATCAGGAAATAAATTTTGCATCATAATATAAACCTCCTTTTTGGCACTCTTGCTAAATAAGTGCTAACTATATCTTACCACACTTTTAGCACTTGTCAACATTGAGTGCTAAAATAATTTATAAAATAAAAAAGACCACTTATAGTGGTCTTAGTTTTGTTTTAATTATGCTGGTTGAACATAAATTCGTACCCAACCGAAGTTATCCCAGAATGTAATATAGACATTGTAGGTTCCACTTGTTTTAAAACGAAGTGGTAATACTTCAGCTGGACTATTGAATTTAATCCATGTTGCATCATGGTCTTCAGTATTAATACCTGATTCACTTGGTTCTCCAACGAGTTCAAGATAATTAGCAGTATAATTACCTTCATCTTTATCTGCTGAAAGAGTATAGCCAATACCATCCGCCTTTCCGCTTAAATAGGTTGGATATTCATTAGCACCTAAGCCGGAAATATCAAACTGACTACCAATATAGAAAGTAAAGCCTGCTTCAAAAGATTTAGATAAAAGCATATATTCATCACAGTTTAAAATAGTACTAAATCCCTTAGTTGTTTGATATGCAGGGTCATAAGTTCCTTTAGTTGCGACTAAATAAACATCAGCTTTGTTTTCATCTGGAGTTTCACTCGTTGTTGGATCTTCTGAAGAAGTAGTTTCTTCAAATGCCGCTTCAAGAACTAAACCTTGTACCCCAGGCATTTTAGTAATCTTTTGAAGCCCTCCACCTTGAGGATTTTGCATAAAGAAGCCAATAAATGCAGCACCTAAATCATGAGTTACTCTTGTAGCACCTGGAAGCTCTGAACCGCTCAATGCAATATAAGCAACTCCGTATTCAAGTGAAACTTCTGGAATTGCTGCTCCGTGATTTCCATCAAATAACCCATGTTTTGTAAGGTTAAAGTAGACTGTAACCTCAATTGCAGGTTCTTCTGTTGTTGTACTATCTCCAGTAGATGTCTCAGAAGTAACTGTTGATGTTGGCGTACTATCATCAGGTGTATTACTTGGAATATCTCCTTTTTTACAGCCAACAAGAACTAAAGCAAGTAATGTAATAAATAATGTTCTTTTTTTCATGTATTTATCTCCTTAAATTATTTATTTATAAATAGCAATTCCATATGGTTCAAGTGTTTGATGCGGATTTGTTGGAGCAGTCCGATAAACAACAGTACCTGGAAGAGTGCCACTTAAGTTAACATTTGCATTTGAAAAATTACAGTAAATGCTAATAGATTGACCGTTATAGCTGTAGCGCCAAGCCATAACGTTACCGTTATCGCTAATACCTTGATATGTACCTTTTATGAAGAAATCTTTATATTGACTATTTCCTTTTAAGGCCATTATTGCACGCATTTTATTTAAAAATGAGAATTGTTCGTCTTCTTGAAGGCTAACGCTATGTAAATGATTTTTGTTGTAATCATCAAGGGGGACGCTATAACCACTAAATTTAAAGTTAGTTGTCATTTCTTGATCTTCTGCTCCTACTTCAACCCATTTCATTGGTTGACGGTAGAAGCGATCTTCATTCCAATCTTGTCCAATAGCATCAGCAGGTGCGTTTTCAGCATTATTTGGAGTAATATTTCCGCTCATGCCAATTTCATCTCCGTAATATACCCAGGTTAATCCAGGTTGAAGAATCATCGCACCATTATAAACAAGAGCACGTTTATTTTTTGTTTCTATGTTTGTATTAGTAATATGCGTATGATGCTCCGTCGTATTTGAACCAGTACCTGTAATTTCATTGTTTGCATGGTTAAGAGCACGCTCAACGTCATGGTTGCTTGTAAAGCCGCTAATGATGGCTTTGCCTTGACGTTTTGAGTTATATGTGTTGATTTTACTAGGAATAACACTAGTACCTTCGGTATTTGCGTTATTTTCTTTCGCATGGAATGTATTATTAACGAAATGATAATAACTTGGGAAATCAAGAAGTGCATCCATTCCTGCTAAATATGGAGCAATACGTTGATCATAACCATCAAAGTTTTCACCAACTAAAAATGCATTAGGATAATTTGCTTTAATGCGTTTATTAAATTCTTTAAAGAAATTAATATTTTTTCCGCGGTCACTACTATAGTCGATACCTTTAACGCTATCATAATCTTCAACAACATCGTTACTATTAACAGCAACTTCATCTTTCATATAAATGTGTTTAACAGCATCAATTCTAAAGCCATCAACACCAAAACCTAACCAATATTTAGCAACATCAACCATAAAATCACGTGTTGTTTGATTATCATAGTTAAGTTCAGGCATTCCACTTGAAAACTTAGCATAGTAATAATAATTTGTCGTACCAAATCGATACCACGGTTCATCTAATTCAGTAGTTGAATATTTCCAGTGATATAAATCACGATATGAAACATCGTTACCGTGCATATCTTTTGTTGTTTTAACTTGTGCACTACGTGTAAACCATAAGTTATTTTTCGAAGTATGATTTACAACTAAATCCATAATGACTCGAATGTCACGTTTATGAGCTTCAAAAATTAAATTACGATAATCTGCAAGCGTGCCAAAACGGGCATCAATTTTGTAATAATCGATTGTATCGTAACCATGATAGGATTCACATTCTTGTATTGGCGTTAGCCAAATTGCATTGACATTTAAACTTTCAATGTAATCAAGTTTTGCGGTTATACCGTTAATATCACCTAGACCATCGCCATCGCTATCAGCAAAACTTGAAACTTGAATTTGATAGCCAACACCTGCATTATTTGCAAAGTCTGGACTAGTTTGTGCAACTGGATACGCTGAAGTTGAACTACTATCAACATTAGTTCTACTTTCTAATTGACCTGTATCATTTAAGAAAGGATCTTCTGCTTCTGCACCCTCATAAAAGAATGTATAAAGGAGCGAATTTCCTTCAGTACAAAAAATATGAATTGTTCCATCGGGTCTAGTTAAATTAGGAATATCGTTAACATATACGTTAGCACTAGCATCACTAACCCACATTCCTTCTGTTTTATTTTTACTTGCTTTTAAAACGAGTAAAAAGCCTATCTTTGTTGCACCCAATAATTCAGGGTGAGTTAAATCTACAGCAAAGATAACGCCAGATTGATCTTGCATAAAGTAGTCAATCGCATGGCCTTGAAGGTCTCGTGGAACTTTTTGCCAAACCCATAAATCCCATTCAGGATATGTGCTAGCGTCAGTTCTAAGATAATGAATATAAAGATGGTTTTGTCTCGTCCATGGAGCACCCGTAATACTTTCTTCATATTCTTCAGGGGTTAATAAATCGCCTTGGCTAGTTGTTTCCGTAGTATCATTGCTATCAGGTGTTGATTCGCTAGGTTTAACTTTGCCACAACCACTAAGCAACATTGCGAATGTTAAAAAACTTAGGATTGCTGTTAAAAAAGGTCTTATTGTCCTATTTTTCATATTGCACCTCGCTTTTACATTATATTACATTCTCAGTTTATTTAGAAATTACATTTATAAATAAAGGAGAAAAATACTAACAATTATTGTGATAAATAACTAACAATTTATCAAGTTTGGAATCACTATTATATAGAGTGATATTACTTCTATAATTTTTAAGAGGGTAACCAAGATAACTAAATAAGAATCTCTTTAATGTTTTTTCCCCATTTACTAAAGAAAAAAACTTTTCATCAAATAAAGCGGTTTTGTAACGTTTAGCCAAATTTTGCATTCTTTTCGTTTTCAAGAATTCGTCTATTTCTTTTCTATTAACTATTTCTTTCGGCAAACCAAAAGTAACTGCATATAGAGATGCATATAAAGCGGGTAAAAATTGATAACTATTATTGGTAGATAAAAACTCTAAACATTCATTAAATGTTTTTTTACTTAAGAGCAAATAAATAATTGTTTCTAAAACATCAATAACATAATTGTGTTTTCTAATCATTCTTTCATCAATTGACATTATATGCTTGCTAGGTTTTACAGTCGAAGACATGTCAAATAGTTGTCTTGACAATCTAACAAAATATAATTTTTCATTTATAAAATTATAATTTTCATATTGATGCATAACTCTAGATATTGCGTAATCAATAGCTTCTGAAACTTTTTTATGTGACAAAGGTTTCCCTAAATTTTGAGCTCTTTTTACTAAAAGAGAAACAATAATAGCAACATAAAGCGTGTTAGCAATTTTTACTCGTTTATTTAAATGAGTTAGACTTGTAATTTTATTAATTTCATCATAAGTGTTTGGATTTTCGAGAGCGAAAATACCACGTTTTGCATACAAAAAGAAAGAATAAAAGAGAAGATGAATAAAACCATCAGCACTATTTGCCATGTCACCTTTTTTACCAGTAACTTCTTTTGTTTTTAGATATTCTTCAAGGGCAGTTTTTGTTTCATTGCTTACAAATGAAGGATTATTTTTATAAATCTTAACTAATGAAGGTATTTCGTTAATAAACCCATCAACACTATCAATTTGAGTTAATGATTCTAGCCATTCTCGATAATAAGATCTTTCTAAATTAGAAAAAGAAAAAGCACCGAATAGAAAACACGCACTTACTTCAATAGGAATGTTAAGATTGTGTTTAAAAGGGTTCATATCTTCCTTTCTTTCGATGTGCTTAGTTCAATAGTTTTTTAGACTGTTCAAAAATGCTATTTATCTTCTTGTCCCAACTATTAACAAGTAAATAATCAGGAGCGTATTCAATTACTTCTGTATAATCTTCTTCATTAAAGTTTTCAATGATATATTTTCGTAAAACCGAAAAAATAAGAGGATTGGTTGTAGGGGTTTCTTTTTGTCCAAGGAAAAGATCTTTAATCTGTCTATTTGTTAAATTATATGGTTCGTCTTTTCCAAGTGCAGTTAATATAGCACTAATTTCTTCGTTTAACCCCTTTGATTTTACATCAGAATATTTAAGCGATACAAAATAGTAAGCATAAGCTTGTTCAAATTTTCCATCTAAATAAAGAGCATATCCAATAAATTGCATCGCAGTTGCAATATCACTTCCTTCGAAAGAAATCTTAAGCATCCAAGTTGCAATGCGTTTTAGTTCTGCAGAATCTTTTATATGGTAAAAATAACCACAGAGTCGTTGCAAAATCGCCGTTGAAATTGGATTCCATCTATTTGCTTTTGCGTAAGCTTCTATTGCTCCACGACTATCGCCAAACTCTGCAAGTTTATCACCAAAGGTCAAATAAATATGTGCATATGGATAAATCGCTTCATCAATTTCAGTTGGTACATTAGAAATTGATTCAAAAAGAACACGTTCAAAATATGTTGAAAAATCAAAAATCGCTGTATCAGTAACTTTAATTCGTGGATCACGTGATTCAACATACTCAATAATATATGAGAGTAAATCAAGACGACGAACAAGAGGAATTTCTTCAAGTAAATTTACAATATTTAAAATAAGTTTAATTAAAAGATGTTCATGTCGTTCAAATTCGGCCTTATCAACATCTTTTAACGAACTTGGAATATAAGCATAAGCAAATCGTAAATACGAAAGAAGTTCACTATTTTGATCATCAAAGTCAACGTTTTCTGCAAATTGAAAAACCTTTTCTCGATCTTCTGGTCGATTTCCTGTAAGAGATAGTTTAAGTGTATTAATTAAAGTTTCGCGTTCCATGGAACTATAGTATCACATTTAAGTAATAATTACTTAAAAAATACAATTTAATTATTTAACTTCACCAGGTTTCATAGAAGCTGGCAAGATATTTAGTAAACGTAAGTTTGGCATAAAGCGACAAAAAGCTTGTAAGTTAATCTTAATTCTCGCAGTTTTGGGACTTATAACTAATAGAGTACCTGCAAACCCACCACCATGAACTCTTACAGCCACTTTAGGGAATTGTCTTTTAATTCTATAATAAGTTTTTTGAAGTAATTTCCTATTATCACCATCATAAGTCATATTTTCTAAAAGAGTATTACTTGACTCTCCACTTTCAGAAATAATTCTTAAAATCTCTTGGTCATTACTTACTTTCAAATATTTAACTAACTCATCAACACGATTGTTTTCGTCAAAATAATGTAGAGCTCTATTAACTGCTCTTTGTGGCAATTTCAAGGTTAAATCTGCAAAATCGGCCTTAAACTGATTCTCATCAATCTCGCTTAAAAATTTCTTCCCATATTCATTTGATACCATTTCCATTTCATCCAAAATGGCTTTATAGTGATGAGTTAGTTTACTATGACTTTTGCCTGTATAAATAATAAAAAAGTCAAAATGGTCTAATAAGTTAGCTGACATAACTTCCTTTATAGGCATTTCTTTAGAAAAATCACAATTAACTAATTCACCATAACTAACAGTAATTTGATCTAACAAACCACAAGGTTTACCAAAATATTCAATTTCAGAATAACGAGAAGCTTTTGCTATTTCTAATTCATCAATTTTTTTATCGTTATACAGTTCGTTGAAAATAGTTGCAATTAAAACTTCGAATGCTGCACTGCTTGATAGTCCCATTCCAGCCGGAATGGTTGAAAAAGTAAAAGCATCAAAACCGCCATATTTATAACCGGATTTATTAAAATAAGCCGCAACTCCTCTTATTAAAGCAGCCGATTTACCTAATTCATCTTCTTTTTTCGTTAAATCATTTAAGTCAACATTGATAGGTTTGCGGTAATTATGACTAAAAATTTGAACTTGTTTATCATCTCTTAAACTAATCGCAGCAAAAATATAGCGGTTAATTGCAAAAGAAAGAGTTCTTCCTCCTTGGTGATCAGTATGATTACCAATAAATTCTACCCGACCAGGAGAAACAAAAAGATGAGATGGTTCACTTTTTAGATTATTTTTAAATCCAACTATTACTTTTCTAAAGTTTTGTTTTTCGTTCATAATAATTAATACTTAATATTTTTTAGCATCGCATTTAGTGCTTGTTGACTATCTTTATCGTTTTTAAATACAGCAGTGTTTAGTAAAATGTTGCGACAAACTTCGTTAACATATTTAGTAATTTCTTCATGGTAATTAACTTTTTCTACACTACTTTTCTTAACTTCTTCTAAATGTTTGATGAGTTGTTCATGAACATTTAAATCTTCGTTTTCTTTTATGAGAGTTTTTAATTCTTTTTTATTAGAAAAAGCATCCTCAATTAAAGTAAATTGGCGCTTAAGTCTAGCAGGCAAAATAAACATTCCCATCGCTTCAATTAGGCCAATACCTTCTTTTTTGATGTTGTGGTATTCAGGGTGTGCATGGAAAATGCCATCGGGATATTGTTCGTTCGTACTATTGTTTCTTAAAATAAGATACATCGTATACATGCTGCCTTGTTTTCTTACAATAGGCGTTACTGTATTATGACGAATATCACCTGTATATGCTTCGATATCTAGTTCTGGATTACTATAATTAATCCATTCTTCTGTAATTTTTGAAGCTGTTTCAATCATGCGTTTTTTATCTCTACTCTTTAACATAACAACGGTGTTATACCAATCAACAATAGATAATTCAACACGTTTATCGTGTCTAGATTTCACTAAATTACGGCGTTTAGCTTCAAAAAGCGGGAATGTAGCCGCTCCTCCTTGAAAATGTTCGTGACTTAAAATCGAACCACCGACAATTGGTAAATCACTGTTTGAGCCAACAAAGAAATGTGGAAATTGATCGACAAATGCGAGCAATCTTGAATAAGTACGAGGTGTAATAGTCATCGGTACGTGTTCTTCAAAAATAACAATGCAATGTTTATCGTAATATACATATGGAGAATATTGTACGAACCAATTTTCACCATCAAGTTTAAGTGGAATCACACGTAAGTTTTCGCGTGGTGGAATTTTATAAGATCCACCATAACCAACATTTTCAATACAAAGTGGACAACTTGGATATTCATCTACTTCGTCTTTTTTGATTAAACTTTGGGCAATTTCTTTATTATCTTTTTCTGGTTTAGCTAAATTTATTGTTATATCTAGATAATTACCGTCTTCAAAATCGGCCCTCCATTGAACATTTTGTTCGATTTTCGTTTTTTGTATGTAATTATTAGCGATACTTAAGTCATATAAATAATCAGTCGCAGCAACTTTGTTCTTTTTATAAAGCTTTTTAAATTTTTCAGTAACTGCACTTGGAATCGGAGTTAAATGTCCCATTATTTCAGTTACAAAACCTTCGATACGCCTATTCTCAATAAAAGGTTTATCTTTTAATTGTTCTCTTAATTCATTTAAAAGTGAATCAGGTGTTTTCATAGCCTTTATTTCACTAACATTAAGTGGTCCTTTATAAGGACGTTCTAATCGTAAATTAAATAAAAGGATGTTTCGTAAATAAAAAACATCTTCATCGGCAAGATCTAAACGATTTTGGGCATATATAATTAATTTTTCAACAATAATATCTAACATAATATTTACCTACTTTCTCAATAGTCCTTAATATTGTAAAACATTTTGCTTCTTTAATAAAGAAGTATCCATTCCCAGTTGAGTAATAATTTACTCAACAGCTTCAATATAATAATAGACACCGCCAAAATCACCAAGAATTTTAGTTTGTTCACTAACTCCTGTGCCACACCACTCATGATAGAGGGCAAGTTTACCATCACAAAGAAGTGTCCCATCTACTTCATAATTTTCAATAACTGGTAATTTTACAAGATCTTCTGCTGACTTTCTCTTATCTAAATAGCGAATGATTTGCCCGTCATATTTAATAAATGAAGGCAAAACAAACTTAAGCAATGCATCAAATCGTGATAGATTCGTATACTGTTTATTACTTGTTATTTTATAGCGTTTATTACTAAGCAGCGGTAATTGTGGCATTAAGAAGCTGCGCGGCATTACACTGCCAAAAAGATTGACGATTACAACAATTGAAGCCGTTTTTGCAGAGTTAACTATGCAAAATCCACGTTTATTGTAAAATGAATCAATTTGAAGTTCATGGTAATTACCACCTAAAATTAGTTCACGGTGGCGTTTATAGAATTCAATTTGTTCCTTTATTTCATTTGTTTCAAGTGGTGTTAATTTTGTAACATCTAACTCATATCCGAGCGTACCAAGTAAAGCCATTGAGAACCTAGTCGCAAGTGAAGATTCTCTTAGCGTTTGTTGATTTGGAGAATGGCTAACATGGGCACCAATTGTTGACAAAGGATAACCAAGTGCTAATGTTGATTGAATTCTTACTCTTTCAATAGCATCACTACAGTCACTTGCCCAAATTTGTGCAAAATAACAAAGCACTCCTAAATCAAAACGGTTACCGCCACTCGCACATCCTTCCCATAAAATATGAGGGTTCTTTTCAGTTAAAATTTTTAAAATTCTATAAAGGCCAAGCGTATAATCATAGAAATACGTTCCAGCATCTTTTAAACTACAACCAAAGTCACTAAGTGGTCGATTATAGTCCCATTTAACATAACCAATGTTTGCACTATCTAGAGTATGCTGAACATTATTAATAATGTAATCTTGTACTTCTTTTTTTGTTAAATCTAGGGCTAATTGGTGCCTACTTCTAGAAGGTTCAACATTATCAATTTGAATTGCCCAATGAGGCATAGCTCTAAATAAATCACTATCTTCACTTACCATTTCAGGTTCAAACCATAAGCCAAACATCATGCCTTTTTTATTTGCATAGTCAGCAAGACCATCAAGACCGTTCGGAAGCTTTTTTAAATTAACTTCATAATTTCCTAAACCACCCAAGTCATTATCCCGATTAGTAAACCAGCCATCATCAAGCACAAAAAGTTCAAAACCTAATTTAGAAGCCTTGTTTATCATTGCTTTAATTTTTCGTTCATTAAAATTAAAATATGTTCCTTCCCAGTTATTAATTATAACTGGTCGTACTTTTTTCTTATAATCTCCGCGAATAATGTGATTATTCACGAAATTGTGAAAATTTTGGGCAATACCATTTTGCCCCCTTTTAGTAAATGTCATTACAACCCATGGAGTCACAAATGGTTCTTTTCTTTCACTCATATCTGCACTAAACATTGTAGAATTAATTCCGCCATTAACTCGTAAACGATTATCTGGTGTTGTTTCAAAATTCATTTCAAATGGGCCGCTATATAATAGGTTAAAACCATAATATAGCCCGTGATCTAAATCACCTTCACCAACTTTTAATATTGTAAGTGGATTATGTCTATTACTTGAGGGACCAGCTTGTGTTTTAACACTAAAAACACCTGGCATTAATGTTTGTTTTGCTAAGTGAGCCTCACTAACCCATGCGCCATAAGTTGAAAAGAGTTGATATTTATGTTGCGGAAAATCAATATTAAAACTTAATGCTTTTTCAAGAATATATGGACCGTTTTCAACAACGACATTACGAGCGATAACATCACTTTCTACATAAATTAAGTAACGCAAATGAATTATGGCTCCACTGATTCTGTCTTTCATTATAATCGTAAGAGCACTATCAGGATTAGCTGGATATGGTAATGGCTCATTTTTTAAATTTGGCATTTCTATAGATACACTTTCAAAGACAAAATCACTAACGTGTCCATCTTTGCTCTTTAAAAGCAAGCTTGGACTACGAAAATCGCCTTTTCCAACTGTTCCTAACTCAAAACTAGCCCAATCAAGGCTATAAAAAGGATCTTTCTTTTCATCATAAGTAACAGTTGTACCTCGTGAAGTTGTTAGAGGTTTTCTAAAATTATCAATGTCACTTTTACTGATTTTGTCTTTAAAAGCGACTTTAGACCCAAAATAAAGATGTTCTATATGACCAAAATCATTTACATACATTAAATAAGAAGCGTTTTTTGTTTGGAGATGAAAAAAACGTTTAGTGATTGATTGTTTCATAATATTTACCTCTCTAGTGTAATTTTATCAAATTAATGCTTCATTTTCCATCATTCACTTAAGTGAAACATGCTATAATCTATGTGATGAAACAACATTTAAACTATGGCTGGTTATTTAAACTAGCAGATGACAATCAAAAATTTCAAGAAATCGATATCCCTCATACATTAGTTGAGACACCTTTTTCTTCATTCAGTGAAAAAATATATCAAAAAAAAGGTATTTATCGCCTTACTTTTGATAGCTCTAAAGAAAAAGATGAGTTAGAAACTCTAAAGTCAGTTCTACGCTTTGAAGGCGTTATGGTAAGTTGTGAAATTACGCTAAATGGTGCTTACCTAGGTAAATTCAATTATGGTTACCTACCTTTTGAAGTAGATATCACAGAGCATTTAAAAACTAAAGATAATACTCTAGAAGTAATAGTTGATGGAACTGAAGACCCAAATATGCCTCCTTGGGGCGGAGTAGTTGATTATCTTTCCTTTGCTGGTATATATCGAGAAGTAAGTATTCTTTATTATGATGAATTCGATTTAGTTGATTTACGCATCGTAGCAAAACATACTGGTGAAATTACTTTTGAACCAATATTAATTAATAAACAAAATGAACGATACAATATTTATTATGAAATAGTCGATCTAACGACAAATAAGACTGTAACAAGCATTGCTGGAAATAAAGGACATGTCGAAAATATTACGCCCTGGTCACCAGATAATCCACATCTATATAAAGTAATTGCCTGTATTGACAGCGAACGCTTCGCCTTAAGTAAACAATATGTTTTTGGTTTTAGAACAATTGAAGCAATAGGCGAACATTTATACTTAAACGGTGCAAAACTACGCTTAATTGGACTAAACCGCCATGAAACATACCCACACATTGGTGGTGCAGCGACAAAATATCTTCAATATGATGATGTTAAAATTCTTAAAGATTTAGGCGTTAATTTTGTTAGAATGTCACATTATCCGCAAAGTAAACATTTCCTTAATGCGTGTGACGAAATTGGTCTTTTAGTTATGGTAGAAACTCCAGGATGGCAACACATAAGTAAAAAGAAAGAATGGCGAGACAAACATTTAGATAATGTTGAGCGAATGATTAAACGCGATTTCAACCACCCATCCGTTATTATTTGGTCAACACGTATTAACGAAAGTCCTGACGATGATGAACTTTACATTGCAACTCAAAAACTAGCTAAATCTCTTGATCAAAGTCGTCCAACTTCAGGAACTCGTAATTTTGCAAAATCAAATGATTTAGAAGATATGTATTCTTATAACGATTTTTCTCATAATGGAACGAATAAAGGCGTTGATAAAAAAAGCAAAATTACGAAAACTAAAAAGCCATATTTTATTAGCGAATGTAACGGACATATGTTTTCTACAAAAGTTAGCGATAAACCGATTCATCAAGATTCACATATTCATCGTCACCTCCGAGTTCTAAATGACACATTAGAACATGATAATATCGTAGGTATATCACCTTGGTGTATGCACGATTACTATACTCACTACCAATTTGGTAGCGGAGATCATATATGCTACCACGGTATTTTAGATAGTTATCGCCTACCTAAACTTGCAAGTCACTTTTATAGAGTCCAAAAAGCTAGCGAATTAATTATTGAACCTGCATTTAGTTTTAATATTGGTGATATTGCAGAAGCTAAACTAACTCCATTTTATGTAGCTAGTAATGCCGCTTATCTAGAGCTTTATTTAGGCGAACACTTAATTCGTCGTTTCTATCCTGATACAAAGAATTTCCCTCATCTTCCACATCCTCCATTTAGAATCGACTATTTTATCCGCGAAAACTTTTTATATCGCTACCCAAAAATTAAAAAGCGAACAGCAAACAAGTTAGGGAAAATCTTTAATTATGGAGCGATTAATGGCCTAACAAATATTCCAAAGCGCTATTTAATTTATTTAGGCTTATGCATGAAGCGCTTTAAATTAAAATACGATGATTTAGTTGTCCTTTGGAACGAAAATATAGCTTCTTGGGGATCTGAAGCTAGTTACTACCGCTTTGTTGCTTACAACGAAAACGGCGAAAAAATCGGCGAACACACTTTAAGTGCCTCAAAAACATATGACTACGAATTTAATTTAGATAAAGATACTTTAGTTAACGATATAACCTATGACACAACAAAACTAACGATTGTAAAAGTCGATAACTCCAAAATGAGAGTTCCTTATGACTTTACTCCCTTAAAAGTTAATACTGAAGGACCACTTCGTGTAAGTGGCGGTTCACTTCATAGTCTTCACGCTGGCGCTATCACTCTTTATATTCACAGTTTATATAAGACTGGTAAAGGCATAGTTCGTGTAAATATCGATAATAAGGAGTATACTTTTACTATAAATGTTACAAAGAAAGGAGGAAAGTAATGGCAGAAAAACATCTTGCTCTACTAATTGATGCCGAAAATATATCGCCTGATTATATATCAATAATTTACGATGAAGCAAACAAATACGGTACATTATCATATAAACGGATATATGGCGATTGGAGTAGTACAGCCCTTAATAAATGGCGCAATCAATGTATTAAATACAATCTAGACCAACGGCAACAATACAGTGTAGTAAGCGGTAAATCAACAAGTGATTTTTCCCTCGTTATAGAAGCAATGGATATTCTATACCTTGGCAATGTCGATGGTTTTGTCATCGT
>JAAYSA010000003.1 GCA_012518455.1 Erysipelotrichaceae bacterium
AATTGGTCGCTAGGTTGCTTTGCTACTATTTATTGGTATAGCGAAACGCAAAATAATGATGGTTATCACTGGCGTTATGTAAATGGTGTTCCAACTGTTTGGCAGTAATTATTAATAAATAAGCAAATCATTAAATAAGAGGCTCCGGCCTCTTTTTCATTTACTAAAGAGTAAATATAAGATAAAATGAATTAGCGTTGAAGTTAAGGAGTAATCATTACTAATCTAATAGCGAACCTTGAGAGTGAAAGAAGGCAGAAAAAAGAATGATGAAGGTCGTAACGGAGCAATAGGGGAAACCCTCGTTTCTAGCGTTAATAGAGTTGAGTGCACGCAAGTGAATTAAGGTGGTACCGCGGTAATTCGTCCTTATGATGCGTGTTTTTTTATTTTTAGGAGGTAGTTATGGCACTTAAGAAAGCTTATGAGCATAAAAGTGTAGAAGCTGGTAAATATAAAGAGTGGAAAAAGAAGGGCTATTTTACGGCAGGAGATAAAACTAAAAAGCCTTATTCGCTTGTTTTACCCCCACCTAATGTTACCGGTGTTCTTCATCTAGGTCATGCGCTTGATACAACTTATCAAGATATTTTAGCCCGCTATAAAAAGGCGCAAGGATATGATGTTCTTTGGCTTCCTGGGATGGATCATGCTGGTATTGCTACCCAAATTAAAGTAGAAGAAGCACTTTATAAAGAAAGAGGCTTAACACGCTTTGATTTAGGCCGTGAAGCCTTCTTAGAGGAAGCGTGGAACTGGAAGCATCGACACGCTGATCACATTCGAGATCAATGGGAAGTAATGGGCTTAATGCTTGATTATACAAAAGAAAAATTCACCCTCGATAAAGATATTAATAAGGCTGTAAATAAGGTATTTGTTGATTTATATAATAAGGGCCTAATTTATCAAGGAGTCCGGATTATAAACTGGGATCCAAAACTAACGACTGCTCTTTCTAATATGGAAGTAATCCATAAAGAAATTAAAGGAAATCTTTATTATTTTAAATATTATCTTGAAAATAGTTCATTTTATTTAGAAGTTGCTACGACTCGTCCAGAAACAATGTTTGCAGATGTTTGTTTAGTCGTAAATAAAAAAGATAAACGTTACAAGGATTATGTTGGTAAGATGTTTATTAATCCTGTTAACGGCGAAAAAATACCTCTTATTACTGATGATTATGTTGATCCCTCTTTTGGAACTGGTGTAATGAAATGTACGCCTGCTCATGACCCAAACGACTTTACAATTGGCGTTAAATACAATCTTGAGATGCCGAATTGTATTGCAAAAGATGGCACGATGAACGATAGAGCACTTGAATTTAGGGGACTTGACCGCTTTGAATGTCGTAAAAAACTCTTAGCCAAAATGAAAGAGTTAAATTTATTTACTAAAAAAGAAACAATTACTCATTCAGTTGGTCATAGCGAAAGAAGTGATGCAATTATTGAACCCTATTTATCAAAACAGTGGTTTATTAAGATGTCTCCTTTAGCTAAGCGGGCGCTAAAAAATCAAGCAAGTGATAAGGCTGTTAAGTTTTTCCCACCTCGCTTTAATAAAGTCTTTATTCGCTGGATGGAAAACGCAGAAGATTGGTGTATCTCTCGTCAACTTTGGTGGGGTCATCCAATTCCTGCCTATACAAATAAGATAACTGGAAAAATTCTTGTAAGTGAGACACCACCTAAAGACATCGAAAACTATATCCAAGATGAAGATGTTCTAGATACTTGGTTTAGTAGTGCTCTTTGGCCCTTTACAACCCTAGGTTGGCCCAATAAAACAAGTGATTTAGGGCGCTATTTCCCGCTTGATGTTATGGTTACAGGCTACGATATTATTTTCTTCTGGGCTAGTCGAATGATTTTTCAATCCTTAGAATTTACGAAACAAGTGCCTTTTAAAGATTGCGTAATTCATGGCTTAGTACGTGATGAAATTGGTCGTAAAATGTCAAAATCTCTTGGTAACGGCGTTGATCCAATGGATGTTATTGAAGAATATGGCTGCGATGCGCTTCGCTATTTTCTTGCAACGGGTTCAACCCCAGGACAAGACATTCGTTTTTCCCATGAAAAAGTAAGTCATGCTTCAGCTTATTTAAATAAGATTTGGAATGCTGCTCGCTATATATTTAGCATCCTTCCAAGTGATTATAAAGTTAGTAAGATTGATGAAAAAAAACTTCATCCAACCTCAAAATTTATCCTCGATCGTCTTAATGTTACAATTCGCCAAGTAACACGGCAAATGGACCGCTATCAATTTGGTTTAGCAAGTGAATATTTATATCACTTTGTTTATGATGATTTCTGTAGTAACTATATTGAAATAAGTAAAGTATTACTTAAAGAAGATCCAAATAATACGACACCATTTGATGTACTTGTTCATGTTTTAAAAGCAGTCATCTTAATGATTTATCCATTTACACCTTTTATTAGCGAAGAACTTTATCTTAATCTTCCAACACACTTAGATTCAATTATGCTTGAGAGCTATCCAACCTCTAAAGGAAGAGTAAATAAAAAAGTTGAAGAAGAGGTTTTAACATTAATTGAATTAATTAAAGAAGTTCGTCACTTTAAGAGCCAAAATAAACTCGCACCTAACGAACTTATTAATGTTTATTTAAGTGATTTAACATTTGATTTTACTCCTTACATTGCTATTTTTAAGCGTCTTGCCTTTATTGAAGAAGTCCATATTGGTAATTCCCCTAAAAACTTAGTTAAAATTGTTGTTAGAAACTTAAGTATGGCGCTTGAACTTCACATTGATAAAGACCTTTATCAAGCTCGACTTAACGAACAACTAGAAAATTTAGAAAAAGAAGTTATTAGAAGCGAAAAAATGCTTCATAATCCTAATTTCTTAGCTAAAGCACCTGAAGCTAAAATTAAAGAAGAACAAGAAAAATACGAACTTTATAAAGAACAGTTAGCAAAAGTTAAAGAAGAAATCAAAAACTTAAAATAAAGTAACTAACATCTTAAAAAACCTTCTATTTATTAATAGGAGGTTTTTATTATATGAGTAGACTATCAAATCTAGAATTAAGTAATGTTGTAGGTGGTGAAGCAATTACCCTAGGAGCAGTAATGGCAATTTTAGCAATTGCTATTGTCTCAGTTATCATCTATAAACTATTCTTAAGTGAGACTGGAAAAGCTCAACTTCCAGGTGGCTATAAGTTTGAGTGGAAGTAAACGAATTAAAGATCTTCCCCTTTTAAATCGCCCCCGTGAAAAAGCTCTTCGCTATGGCATTAACGCTTTAAGCGATGAAGAAATTTTAGCGATTCTAATTAGTAGCGGCATTAAGAACTATAACGCCCTTACAATCGCTAAAAATTTACTTAAAGAGCATCAAGGACTTTATAATTTAAGTAGGATTAATGAGCCAAAAAAACTTAAAACTAAAGGTTTAAGTGATACAAGGTCCTTGATGCTAATTGCAGCTTTTAATCTTGCATCGCGCATTGAAAAAGATGCAAAAAATAAGCCCTTAAGGATTAACGCAAGTAGCGATATCCTCTCACTTTATCAACACGAACTTTCTAAAGCAGAAAAAGAACATCTTTATTTGCTTATGCTAAATCAAAAAAGGGAAATAATTAAAGAAGAAGTTCTCTATTTAGGAACAAGTGAGGGTTTTGAAATTGACTTAAAAGAAATTGTAAGAAGAGTACTAATTTATAATGCAATAAACGTTATATTAGTTCATAATCATCCAAGTGGAAATGTTGTTCCTTCAACCAGTGATATTGAAGCTACAATTGAGCTAAATAAAGCACTAGTAAAACACGACATAACCTTGCTAGATCATGTAATTATTGGGGCTTTTCGCTATTTTTCCTTTGCAGAAAATAGTCTTATCAACAATAAATAAAGACTAAATTATAATAATTTAGCAAAAAAAGTGAATTTTGCTTGTTGTATTACATACAAAAGTGTGATATAGTACACACGTTGTCGCCTCACGAGCTACAACCGCATTAAAAAGGTTTAAGTAGATATTCTCACCTTAAAAGCGAGTCGATAGTGAATATAAACGAGGAGGTATTCATATGTACGCTATTATCGAAACTGGTGGAAAACAAGTTCATGTCGCCGTTGGAGATAAAGTATTTGTTGAAAAGCTTGAAACCGAAGAAGGAAAAACTCATACCTTTGATAAAGTCCTTTTAATCGGAAGCGAAAAAGCTAAAGCCAAAGTTGGTACACCATATCTAAAAGGTGCTACCGTTACAGCAAATGTTGTAAAACATGGCAAAGGCAAAAAAATTAAAGTCTTCACATACAAAGCTAAGACCAACCAAAAAAGAATGCTTGGTCACCGACAACCATATACGTTAGTGGAAATTTCCACGATTAACGGATAATGATTACGGTAATTATTGAAAAAAGAGGAGATCAAATTAGTTATGTGGAAGTTAAAGGCCATGCCAATTACGCTCCAAAAGGACAAGATCTCGTCTGTGCTGCCGTAAGTGCAGTAACAATCGGTGCTCTAAATGCACTAGAAAATCATCACGACTTTAAAATCGTGATCAATGAAGGAGAAATTAGCCTCCTTCTAGTAGCCCCAAAAATGAATGCTCATGATGAAATAGTTATAAATACGATGCTAACAAGTCTTCGTACAATCGAGCAAACATATGGTAGTTACATAAAAATAAAAGAAAGGTAGTTAAGAGAATTATGAAAACATTACGATATATCTTAGATTTACAACTCTTTGCCTCGAAAAAAGGAGTTGGAAGTACTAAAAACGGCCGTGACTCACGTGGTCGCCGTTTAGGTGCTAAAAAAGCTGACGGCCAATTTGCAACAGCAGGTTCAATTTTATATCGCCAACGCGGTATGCGAATTTATCCAGGCATTAATGCAAAACGCGGTAGCGATGACACCATCTTTGCCCTTGTTGATGGCGTCGTTAAATATGAACGTCTTGGCAAAAGTAGAAAGCGCGTTAGCGTTTACCCTTTTAAGTAACGTTAAAAATTAACGAAACAAAAGAATCGCTAACCGGCGTTTCTTTTTTTACCAAATTAGGTTTTATTAACCTAATAAGGTAAAATAAAAAAGGATATTCGTATCTAGATTATAAAAAAGGAGAAGCATAGATGTTAAAGGACTTATTAGCAAAAAAACTAAGTAAAAGAACTTTTCAAAAAGAACTCGAACAGTTCCATGCTTTTGATATTGCTAAAAGTCTAGAAACATTGTCTGTTGAAGAGACAAATGTTCTTTTTAATAATCTAAATTTAGAACAAACAGCAGAAATTGTCGCCTATCTTGAACATGGAGATGCTGCTAGACTTTTAGCAACATTTGATAGTAAAAAACAAATTGCTATTTTTAATGAGATGAATGTTGATGATACGGTTGATATTCTTCAATCCTATGAAGATAGTAAACTACGCGACCAGATTATTAAATCTCTTATTGATAAAGAAGATGTTAGCAAAATCATCACCTACGATGATGATGTTGTAGGTGCCTATATTTCTAATGATTATGTTTCGCTTACGAAAGAAATGGATGTTAAAGAGGCTACAACAAGTCTAATTAAACAAGCTGATGATGCTGAAAGTATTAATCTTCTTTTTGTCGTTGATAATGATGGTCATTATCTAGGAGCAGTTAACCTAAAAACACTAGTAAAAGCTAGAAGCCCTAAAACAATAGAAGAAATCATGATTGATATTCCTAAAGTTATCGATAATTCGCCTGTTACAGAAGCTGTTTATGATATGAAAAACTATGAGCTTTATGAACTACCAGTTACCGATAAAGATAATAAATTAATTGGGATACTAACTCTTGATGATATTATTGATATTGCTACTCATGAAGCAGAAGAGGACTTTGAAAAACTAGCTGCCTTGCCTGCAACTGATAAGCGAGATTCTTGGCTTAAAACTGCCCTAAAACGGCTTCCTTGGCTCATTATCCTTATGTTTATTTCAATTCCGCTGATGACTTTTTCTGATTTTATGGTGGCAAGCATCAGCGGAATAGCAATTTTAGCCTTTTTCCAACCTTTAATGCTTTCTTCTCCTGGTAATGTTGCAACTCAAACGCTTGCAGTAGCCCTAAAATTGATTACCAATGAAGGTAAAATGAGTAAAAAAGAAGTTGGTAAAGAATTCGTCTCTAACTTAATTACGAGTCTTTTACTTGGCTTTATTACATTTGTGCTTTCGTTTTTATTTGTTTATTTCCTTCAACTTGGTCTTCCTGAAAGTGCCCAAAATTTTTCTAGACTTCAAGTTGCTCTTATTTTTGCCTCTATTATTGGAGGCTCACTTGTAATTGTTGTTTCGCTTGTAAGTTTACTTTCAATTGCAGTACCGCACTTTTTTAAGTTAATTAAGGTTGATCCTGCTGTTGCAAGTGGACCTTTTATTACAACAATTATTGACTTTTTCTCAACTCTTGTTTACTTTGGGCTAGCTACTCTAATACTTTTGAAAATGGGGATGTTATAATGAATTTAGACTTTAAAAAATCAAACTACGCCCTTAAAAAAGAGCTTAAAAGTATGCAAGCTTATGATATTGCAGAAGTTTTTAGTGAACGTGATAGTAAAGAACAACTTCGTGTTTTTAATTTAATTGGTGTTAGGCGTTCAAGTGAAGTGTTTTCTCGTCTTAGTAAACATCAACAAATTGAAACATTTAAAATGCTACCTAAAGATAGAAAAACACAAATTTTAAATAATCTAGAAGTAGATGAACTAAAAGAATTTATCGCCTATTTTGATGAGGAAGAACAAGAAAATGTACTAAGCTTTGTCTCAGTTGAAAGAGCAAATATTATTAAAGACTTACTAATTTACTCTAGTGACACTGCCCCTTCTATTATGACAACGCAATTTCTTACAATTAATGTTGATACGACTGTAAAAAAGGCAACCTCATATATTTTTAACAATGTAAAAGAAGATGATTTTATCGATAATATTTATGTTATTGATGAAGAAGAAAATCTTGTTGGTGTTTTAGCCCTAAAAGACTTAATTATTGCTCGAGCTGATGATGAAATTAGCGAACTTATGAATAGCGAATATCATTTTGTTTATAGTAGCCATACGATAAAAGAGGCGATTGAAATCGTTAAAAACTATGACCTTACTTCACTTCCTGTTGTTGATCATCAAGGCTATTTACTTGGCATTATTACTGCAGATGACGTCTTAGAACAACTAATTAACAATTATGATGAATTATATAATCGTTTAGCATTTCTACCTAAGCACGATGAATCATACTCAGGCTTTGAGCGAAGTAAAAAACGTCTTCCTTGGTTGTTAATTACTACGATTTTAAATATCTTAATTGCTTTTCTTTTTATCATGGTTCCCGCTTTTGAGTTAACATTAAGTGAAGTTTTTGCTCTTGTATTATTTCAACCTTTAGTTCTTGATATGGCAGGAAATATTGGGACACAAAATCTAGCAGTTACAATTTTAGGTATTCATCGCGATGAGCTTTCAAGTAAAGATGATCGCCGTAAATTCTTAAAAAAGGAACTCTTAGTTATTGTCTTTAACTGTTTAATAAGTGCTCTAGTTGGTTTTGCTATCGTAGCCCTATTTTCTTTTATTACCAAACAAGTAAATAGTGCAGGTGCTCTCATTCATCCTGCAAAACTAGGCTTAACTGTTGCTATTGCCCTATTTTCAGGGATGTTTATCTCTGGTCTACTTGGTACACTTTTACCAATTTTCTTTGCAAAAAGAGATATGGATTCAGATAATGCCTCAGGCCCAATTTTAACGACTCTAGCAGATATTATTGCAATTTTAACTTACTATATTGTTGCTTCTATTATGCTCTTATTTATGTAATTGAGCATCAAAAATTAAGTAGCTAGAAGACCACATATTGTGGTCTTTTTTAATTCTTTAATATATACTTAAAGTTGAGGTAATTATGAAAAAAGTTTCAATTGTAGTCCCAATGTATAATGAAGAAGCAATGGTCGAGCTTTTTTTAAGTACATTGATGGAAGTCATAAAAAAAGAAAAAGATTATGAATTTGAAATTGTCGCAATTAATGATGGAAGTAAGGATGAAACGCTTAATCTTCTATATGAGGCAATGAAAAAATATCCTATGCTCCGCGTTGTTAACTTATCGCGTAATTTTGGTCATGAAAGTGCAGTTGCAGCAGGTCTAAGCGTCGCTAGTGGTGATGCAGTTATTCCAATTGATGCTGATCTTCAAGATCCACCTGAAGTAATAAGTGGCATGCTTGAACTTTTTGCCAAAGGCTATGATGTTGTTAATGCAAGAAGAGCAAGTCGAAAAGAAGACACATTTATTAAGCGGTATACCGCAAATAAGTTTTATAAGGTGCTAGACCGCATTTCTGGAAAAGTAAAGGTTCCACAAAATGTTGGTCACTTTCGCTTAATTAGTCGAAGAGTATGTGATGAGGTCGTAAAACTAACTGAATCAAGCCGCGTTTTCCGTGTTCAAGTCCCATATGTTGGCTATAAAACTGGCGAAGTTGTTTTTGCTAGACCAAAACGACCAAAAGGTGAATCACATTATAACTTTGCTTCAATGTTTGATCTTGCCTTTAATTCAATTATCTCAACTACAATTAAACCCGTTTATTGGCCATTAAAACTAGCAGTTTTTCTCGCCATTATGACTGGCTTATCTTTTGTCACTGAACTCACATTATTTTTAATTAATTTATTTAATAATAGCCTTCTAGTAGGAGTAAATCATCCTCTTTGGCTAGTTATAAATATGATATTATTAGTTGGTACTTTCCTAATGTTTGCGTTAGGATTAATCGCAATCTATGTAGGAAAAACATTCATTGAATCACAAAAAAGACCTTTCTTTATTATTGAATCTATCAAGGAAAATAAAAAATAATGTTTATAGATAAAGCTAATGTTGAACTTCAAGCTGGTGACGGCGGCAACGGAATGATTTCATTCCGTCGCGAAAAATATGTTCCTTTTGGTGGCCCAAATGGTGGTAATGGTGGTCGCGGAGGTTCAATTTATTTTCGTGCAACTACTAATGTTTCAACATTAAGCAATTTTCGTTTTAATAAAGTACTTAAAGCAGAAAACGGAGTTAATGGTGGATCTAAAAATTCTTTTGGACGAAAAGGTGAAGATTTAATTGTTGAAGTTCCCGTTGGTACACTTGTTTATCTAACTGATACAAATAAACTTCTTGCTGATTTAGACGAGGTAGGAAAAGAAGTACTACTTGCTAAAGGTGGTCGCGGAGGACGCGGCAATGCTGCTTTTAGAACATCAACAAGAAAAGCTCCACGTATTGCTGAAAATGGTGAAAAAGGAGAAAAACATCGATTAACACTTGAACTTAAATTACTTGCAGATGTTGGTTTTGTAGGTATGCCTAATGTTGGCAAAAGTACGCTTTTAAGTGTTATTTCTAATGCTAAACCTGAAATTGCCGATTATCCTTTTACGACTTTAACGCCGCAACTTGGCGTAACGATAACAAAAGATCGTCGCTCTTTTGTTGTTGCTGATCTTCCTGGATTAATTGAGGGTGCAAGTCAAGGTAAAGGTTTAGGGATTCAATTTTTACAACATATTGAAAGATGTCGCCTACTTGCCCTAGTTCTTGATTTTGAAAGTGATAGTGATCCAGTTAAAGATTACGAACTGCTTCAAGATGAACTTAAAGCTTATAGCTATCACTTAATAGAAAGAGCACAAATTGTTATAGCAACAAAATTTGAAACCGAACATAGTAAGAAAAAGTTAGCTAAATTTAACAAAAAATATCCAGATATTAAAGTTTATCCAATTTCAAGCCTTCTTCATGAAGGAATTGATGAGTTAGTATATGCTCTAGCAGACCAATTAGAAAAAATACCTCCAGTTAGTTTTATCCCTCTTGAAGAGGAAGAAACATATAAAATATATAAAGCTAGTGAAATGGAAAAAGAAGAACCAATCTTTAAAGTTATTAGATTAAGTGAACACGAATATCGTATTGTTGGTGAAAAAGTTGTTGCGCAATATCATCGCTTTAATTTAAGTACTGATGAGGCTTTGCTTAGTCTTCTTAAATTCCTTCGTAACATTGGCGTTGATGATGAACTTGAACGATTAGGTCTAGAAGATGGAGACCGTGTCTTTTTAGAAGATTTTGAGTTTGAGTATATTAGATAGGAGATAACAAGATGAGTTTAGAAAAGTATGTTGATTATTTAGTTTCGTTTTTAAAAGATTATGCCCGTCCTTTTAATGGATACATTTTAGGTGTCAGTGGCGGACTAGATAGTGCAGTCGTTGCAAAAATTGCAAAAAAAGCTGTTGGACATAAACTCTTTTGTCTTGTAATTGATATTGAAAGTGATCCTAAAGATATTAGTGATGCTAGAGTATATCTAGAAGAAGAAAAGATTCCTTTTGCCTGTGTTGATTTATCAAAAACATATCAAGAGTTAGTTAAAACATATGAAGCGCAAACTAAGCAAAACCTTACTGAATTAAGCAAATCTAATGTTAAAGTTCGTTTAAGAATGGTTACATTATATGCTTTAGGCCAATCGATGAATAAGTTAGTTCTAGGTACAGATAATCTAAGTGAAAACTATACTGGCTATTTTACTAAATGGGGTGATGGAGCTTTTGATATTCATACACTTATCCATTTAACGAAAAGAGAAGTAAAAGAAGTAGCCCGTATTTTAGGAGTTCCGCATCATTTTATCATTAAACGTCCAAGTGCAGGACTTTTTAAAGATCAAGATGATGAAAAAGAATTGGGTGTAACTTACGAACATCTTGACAATTTCTTATTAGGGCAAGATATTCCTCTTGCATCTAAAGAGCGTATCGCATACCTTCATCGCGTAAGTAAACATAAGCGCGTTCCAATTCCTCAACCAAAACCATATATTAGGAAAAGCGATGAAAAATAGTCCTAAATTAGATAAAGCAAGTATCGCTGCGCTTATAAGTGCGATTTTAATTTTAGGCTTTATTATCTTTTATTTAATGATTTCTAAATGATTTATGCCCTAAAAGGGCAAGTAGTCAGAGTTAGTGACCCTTATTTATATTTTTCTCTTAAGAGCGTTATTTTTCGTTTTATTGTTGTTAGAAGCAAAGAATACAAACTAAACGAAGAGACAACGCTTTTTATTTATAAAGTTTTTTACAATGAAAAAGAATATGTCTTTGCCTTTAAAGAAGAGAAAGAAAGACATTTTTTTGTTGAGCTATTAAAAATAAACGGCATTGGTATCAAAACTGCACATAAAATCATGTCATATGCCACCTTTTTTGATTTAGTTACTGCGATAAATAGTGAAAATCATGCTTTTTTTACTAAGCTAAAAGGTGTTAGAAAAACAAATTTAGAAGATTTATTTCGTCATTTTAATAAGAAACAAAATAAGCATCAAAAACTAGTAAATTCACCAATTGTTGAAGATGCTTTTATTGCTTTATCTAAACTTGGCTATCTAAAAAGCGAAATAAAAGAAGCTTATAAAAAAATCGAATCACTTAAAATCGAAGATTTAGAAGAATTGATATTAACCATGTTAGAGGTATTAAATAATGAGCGATAAGTCAATATTAGCAAGAAAAAGTTTCTATTTTAAAGAAGAGGATGACTTATCGCTAAGACCTAAAAG
>JAAYSA010000034.1 GCA_012518455.1 Erysipelotrichaceae bacterium
ATTTTATATCCATAAAAACCCTGAAGCTAATTTAAGTGGCGAGTCTTTTAAAAAGATTAATGAAATAACTAAAGAATATATTGAAAAAATGTTCTTACCTGAATTTAGTACATATATTCGAGCAGCCTTAGAACATAGTATTTATAAAACACTTGAATATAAGCGAGCGGTTCTTGTTTTAAACGCTGATTTAAGAGCTTATTTAGAACGTGGTCAAATTGATAAAAAAGAACTACTTAATAAAATTAAGGTCTTAAAACCGGTTGTTGATAATTCGATTGAACCACTTAAAACTCAAAAAGATAGTGCGATTTTCATTCTTATTAATTCGCTTCTAGCAGATACGAAAAAATATTTCTTAGCCAAAAGGATGAATGCTAGAGAAGAACGTCGTTTTGCCTGGCAAACAAGAATGTATGAAAGAAAACTTTCGCGTGGCCGTAAACTTGACTATCAAGTGGCACCCAAAAAACTTATCGCTCTTGAAGATATTCTTAACGATATGATTTCAACTCTTGATGCTGCTACTAAAAAGTATGAATCAGTAATAAGTAAATTTGGTGGTCACAAGTATAAAAAGTGGGATAAAATTTCACAACTATTAGTTGATTATTTAAAACAAAAAGCTAAAGATTCAGTTTATAAACTTTCTAAAACCGAAGCTAAAGAAGATGCAATTAAACTAATGGAAGAAGTCGCAATTCCTGAAGCTAGGGCTAGGTTCCGTCAATATCCATTTGAATTCTCAGGTGGTATGAGACAAAGAATCGTTATAGCGATTGCTTTAAGTGCTGAACCAGAAATTCTAATTTGTGACGAACCTACTACTGCTCTTGACGTTACGATTCAAGCCCAAATCCTTGAACTTATTAATGATTTAAAAGCTCGTCGTAATCTTTCAATTATCTTTATTACTCATGACCTTGGTGTTGTTGCTAATATGGCAGATGAAGTTGCTGTTATGTATGCTGGTAAAATTGTCGAGTATGGAACAAATGATGATATTTTCTATTCGCCGGCACATCCATATACTTGGGCGCTTCTTTCTTCAATGCCTGACTTAGATACAAAAGAAAAACTAGAATCAATTCCAGGAACGCCACCTAATATGATTTATCCACCAAAAGGTGATGCCTTTGCTGAACGAAATAAATATGCCCTTAAGATTGACTTTGAAGAAGAGCCACCAATGTTTAAGATTAGTGAAACCCATAGTGCAGCCACTTGGCTTCTTGATCCACGGGCACCTAAAGTTGAAATGCCTGCGATTATTCGTGAACGAATCGCACGCATGAAACAAAGTAAACAAGAACGGAAAGGAAAAAAGAAGACAAATGAAAAATAAAGACAATAAAGTTTTATTATCAGTTCGTAATCTTTGTCAATATTTTAAGCTTGGCAGAAACGACCTAAAAGCTGTCGACGATATTTCCTTTGAAGTTTATAAAGGTGAAGTTTTTAGTCTTGTTGGTGAATCAGGCTGTGGAAAGACAACGACTGGACGCTCAATTATTAAAATTTATAATATTACAAGTGGTGATATTTATTTTAAAGGCGTACGTATTGGTGCTGGAATTCGTTCATATCAAGATGAAATTAAAAAACTACGCACTCAAATTATTGACGCAGTAATGTCACTTAATAAAGATACGACTGAAGAAGAAAAAGAAGCAATCAAAAAGCTTCGCAAAGACAACAATAAACGTATTAAAGAATTAAAATATCAAATTAAACGTGCTAAACATGATCAAAAGCATTGTGATCGTGATTATGCAAGATTATTAGTTGAAGAAACTAAAGAAAAATATGAAGAAATTTTAAGCAAAGAAGAAGACTTAGAAAAAATCGCTGAAATTCGTAAGAATTATCGCCGAGATCTTCGTCTTGCAAGAAAATCACGTATTGTCACTTCAATTCAAATGATTTTCCAAGACCCGATCGGTTCACTCAACCCTCGAATGACAGTTAAAGAAATCGTTGGTGAAGGTCTTATTATTCGCGGTATTCGAGATAAAAAATACATCGAAAAACGCGTTCATGAAGTTCTTGAAATGGTTGGTCTTGTTAAAGAACATGCTACAAGATATCCACACGAATTTAGTGGCGGTCAACGTCAAAGAATTGGTATTGCGCGTTCAATTATTATGGAACCAGAAATGTTAATTGCAGACGAACCTGTTAGTGCTCTTGACGTCTCAGTGCAAGCACAGGTAATTAACTTACTTAATTCGCTTCGAGAAAAGTTAGGTTTAACAATTTTATTTATTGCTCATGACTTATCGGTTGTTAAATATTTTAGTGACCGTGTTGCAGTTATGTACTTTGGTAAAATCGTTGAACTTGCAAGTAGTGATGAACTCTTTAAAAATCCACTACATCCATATACAAAATCACTTTTAAGTGCGATCCCGCTTCCTGACCCAGATTATGAAAAACATCGTGTTCGTTTTGAATATAATCCAATTGTTGAACATGATTATCAAAGTGGAGACCTTCCCTCAATGAGAGAAATTAAACCTGGTCACTTTGTCTACTGTAATAACAAAGAAGAAGCACGTTATAAAAAACAATTAAAGACCGATGAAGGAAAGTAATAAAGTTATTATTCTAAAGTATGCAATCGCGACAGTTGTCGCGTTTGCTTTCTTTTTCCTTATTGTTGGTCTTCGTGATGTCTTTAAGCAAACAGAATTAAAGGAAGTTTACCGCATTTTAGCAGATGGATTTACCTACCCTGGTATTATTTATATATGCAGCGGATTCCTGCTATTTGCTGCAAATCAGGGCTCTTTTAGAGGTATCGGATATGCTCTTAAGCGCTTTGGTTTAATGCTAATTCCTTTTAGTAAGAAAAAGCATGAAACCTATGCTGACTATATTGCAAAAGAGAGAAACATCAAGGGGTATTTATTTCTTTTTATTCTAGGTGGTGTTTTCTTGCTAGAAGCAATTATATTTATAATCCTCTTTTATACGGTCTAATAAAATAGATAAAAAAAGATTCCGCATTTACTACGGAATCTTTTTTTGTTTGTACTTTAAGCATCTTTTTCTTTTTGAAGAATTTCAACTATTTGTTTAAGATAATCTTTTTCGGTTGGTTCAGGAACACCTGGTTCAACTGGAGCTGGTCTTTCTTCAGGATGTCTTTTATAGTATTCCTCAAGTGCTCTTGCTTTAAGTTCTTCGCGTTTTCGGTGCAACGAATTCGCGGTTTTAACTAAAATAAATAAAACTAAACCAATTATGATAAAGCTAATAACTGCCGTAAGAAGTGTTCCCCAGTCAATAATAGCACTCATTTTATAAGCATAAAGACCGCCATATTGGGTGTATTTTGCTAAAATTTCATTTTTTGAAGCGCTGACAACCGTTGCATCAGTTGATCCATATACTCTTTGAGCATAAGCTTCTGCTAGACCTTGAAGTTCACCAACAGTAAATTTTTGACCTAAACCATTAGCAGGATCAAGACCTTTTTGTGCATCATTAATAGCAGGTAAAACAGTAATTAAACCTTTTAAGCCACCAGGAAGAGCCCAAGTTGCTGTACTTAATAAAATATTAACAACTGCATTTACAATTGCACTAAAAGCGCCACCAATAACAACACCAACTGCGAGCATGAAGGCGTTACCACGATTTAGAAATTCTTTAAACTCTTTTAATATTTTCCAATCTCTACGTCTTCTAACTTTTTTTTCTTTCATATATATAATTCTCCTTTTCGTAATGATTATATTATAAGAGATTCGCTAAATTAATTAAACTAAAAAGAGGCACAGTGCCTCTTTAAAGTAATAACTTATTATTCAATTATTATTCTTCGTATACAGCGACTAAACGGCCTTTAACTTTTCCTGCTGCTAAATCGTACAAACCATCAGGAATTTGTTCAGGTTTAATTTCGGTAATCATTGGTTTTAGTTTACCTTCAGCCATTAAATCAAGAACATCTTTTACATCTTGGACATTGCCGCCGACTGAGGCAAGGATATTCTTTTCTAGTACGATAAAGTCAGTAACATCTACGCTAAATTCTAAGCGGCCCATACCAACAAGAACAAGTGTTCCGCCTGGTTTTAGAGCTTTAATACCATCGGTCGTAGTAACGCCAAAGCCTGCGAAGTCAACGACTAAATCAAACTTCTTGTCGATTTCTTTAATGTTGCTAATAACTGTTTTGGCACCAATTTCCTTTGCTAAATCTCTTGCATTAGGACTAACATCAACTGCGACAACATTATCAAAACCTTTAGCAACTAATGCTTGAAGACCAAATTGGCCTAAACCACCAATTCCAATAAGTGCAATATCCATATGTGGTTTTGCACCACCGCGAGTAAATATTGCATGGTATGATGTCATTCCAGCATCGGTAGCAGCTGCGGCTTGTGCCATTGTTAAACCTTCTGGAACTTTAACGATGTCAAGATGATGACATTCGATATGAGTACCAAATCCACCATCATAAAGATAGCCTGGAGCACCTTTTCCTGATGGTCCAGTTGGACAAACTGCTACTCTATCGCCAACCTTAAATCCTTTTACACCTTCACCAACTTCAATGATTGTGCCAGCGTTTTCATGCCCCATAATTACTGGGGGTGCCATTAATGCCATCCAACCTTCATCTTTAAGTGTTCCGACGTCAGAGTGACAAATGCCACAAGCACCAGTACGAATAACGACTTCGCCTGGTTTTGCATGTGGGATTTCCTTTTCAACTAATTTGAGAGGTACACCAGTTTTTGTAAACTCCCAACCTTTTTTAATTTTCATATTATGAATTCCTCCTATTATAAAAAAATTATATCATAATTATGTTTATAAATATACAACAATCGGTAATGAGATACCGAGAAATATTTAAAAAGTGTTCATAAAATAAATATTATTTATAATCATTAAAGTTAACACATTTTGTCAATAAATTAATTTGAAAATATATAGCAAATGTTATATTTCAAATGTTTATACTTATTCATTATGGGTAACTTAGAATATAGGAACATGTGTGGTAAAATAACATTGAAAATCTTATTTTAGTTAGGAGTATCTTTATGAGTAAAAATCGAATCTTATTTAGTTTAATTATTAGTGTAGGAGCGAGTCTAACTAGTCTAGCCCCAATTAAAGTAAAAGCAAATACACCCACACCACCACCTACGGTTTATCGAAGCTCACTTCCAAGTGAAATTGACTTAAATAATTTAACTGATGAAGAAATTAGAGATTACTACAGTAGTTTAAATTCGCTAAGTGAAGAAGAAAGACAAGGAAATAATTTACTAAAAAACCTTAAAAGCAAATTAAGATATATGGATTATTTTTCTTATGATAATATTTGGAAAATTTACGAAATTACAGATCGGAATTGGGAATTAAGTCCTGCAAGTGATGCTGAATTTGGTGGTTTTGATGCAATTAGCAATAAATATGAAGACTATAAATATAGTACAGATAACACTAATACTAAAAATAACCCCTATGTAAGAACACTATATCGTGATCCAAATAACGAGGATGGGTATATAAGAAACTGGGGTGACCATACCGCAAATGGAACTAACCGCGAACATGTATGGCCACAGTCTAGGGGTTTTTCGGCTTCGCCTGCTACTGGTCCAGCTGGAACTGATCTTCATCATCTAATTAGTGGAGACGGATATGTTAATCAAACAACTCATAATAACTATCCATATGGATTTGTACAAACAGTAGAAAATAGCGGAAATAAAGTTTATACTGCTCAAAACAAGCGCGGAATTGCTGAATTTGATGGAGTTTCAATGGTTTTCGAACCTGCCGATTATCATAAAGGCGATATTGCTCGTGCAATTTTCTATATGGCGGCTCGTTATAACAATTGGGGTGGTGGTGATAATATCACTGAACATGAACCATTTTTAGAAGTAGTAAACGAATATACTGGAACTTCTAGTGTTTATAGCACAAATGAGACTTCGGCGAAAATGGGCATTTTAAGTGATTTACTTGTTTGGCACAAAATTGATCCAGTTGATGAGTTTGAAATTCATCGAAACAATCTTATCTATCGAAATTTTCAAGGAAATCGTAACCCCTTTATTGATTTTCCGCAGTGGGTTGATTATATCTATGGAACAGTTGATGAAGATGGAAATTACAATAGCACTCCAACTGGGTTTGCTAAACCACAAACTGATGCAATTTATAGTGCGACTTTAAGTCTACCTAGTGTTTTAAATATTTCAGTAGGAGAAGAAAAAGCCATTACAATTAAGACAAAGGACGGTTCAGCAATTACTCTTAGTATAGAAGATAGTGAAATTGCATCTATAAGCAAATCGTCTTTAAATTCAGCTGAAACAGTTACAATTAAAGGTCTTAAGCAAGGAAAGACAGTATTAAGAGCTAAGGCAACAATTGATGGGGAAGAAATTACGAAGGAATGTCTTGTAAATGTTACATCAAAGTATGGCATCACTGATGAACAAATGAAGATATTAATTATCGTAGTAGTAGTAGCTATTGTTCTTTTAATTATCGTTTTAATTATTGCTTCTAGAAATAAAAAGGTTAAAAATGCTCTTCAAAAAAACATTAAAAAACAAGTAAAGAGACAAGTTAAAACAAAAAAGAAAACAACAAAAAGGAAATAGCAAAAAAGCGAGGTTGATCCTCGCTTTTAATAAAATTAACCTGACTTTTGCTTAATTAAGCTTGTTTTTGCGATTTTTTCTATAAATTAAAGCAACGCCTAATAATATTGTTCCTCCAAAGATAAGGATGAGAACTAATTGAGACGACATTGTAGTACTATAGTTGTATAGTCCACCAATTGGCGCAGGGTTACGATCGATAAAATCAGTTAAGAAATATTTGCCAACAACATAATCATAACGCGCCATTCCTTTAGCAAGATTTGTAGAGCCAGTAGTTGAGGCGTTTTTTAGTGTTGTTTGATGTGCAGTAGATAAAGTAAGGAACTTATCTTGTTCTAGAGTTAACCAAACATTGATTAATTCGTTACGATTATTTTCAAGGCCGCCATCACTACAAATCGCAGCTGTCATATTAAGTAAATCAAGAGCAAATGCATCTGCGGTATAACTTGAGTTTTCATAAACAACGGTTGGGAGAATCAGTTGATAAGCAGTTTTATAAATACTTAAATATCCTTTTAAGCGAGCGAGTTGTCCTGGTGTACTTAATGCAGTCGCTAATTCACTATAGTTAAGACCTGCATTTTTCTTAATAAAGATTGTTAAGGTATTACCTTGAGAAGTTAATAACTCAACTTTTGTATCCTTGGTTGACCCAAAATTACCATAAACTTGTTTTACATCACCAATTGCCATTGTTGGCCGTGATTGAATAGCAGGGTCGTAATCGGGTGTATCGGGTAGTGCCTCATCGCCTGTATAGCGATAGGTAGTAACTGGATCAACATGAACTTGACCAATTGTACTACTAACAGTAATTATTGTTGGTTTTGCAGTATTTGTACCAATTTCATAGAGATTATTAAAGATGGCAACTTTTCCTTCAACCTTAACATATGTTTCGTAAGGTTGTAATGAGGCTATGCTATTAGTGTAGTTATATAGCATAATTGCATAATCTCCATCACCAACGAAAATTCCTTGGCCTTGTTGAGAATAAGCGCCTAAGAATAAACCATAAAACTTAACAGTTGTTCCAGCTGCTTGCTCGTAAATATCACGTATTTTATAAATTCCAGATTCATCAACGATAACATGAAGAGTTGTTGTTTTTACGATACTATTTTGTGTCGCAGTAACAGTAATATCTGCTTCTCCAACACTATTTGCGGTTACGAGCCCGCTACTACTAACGCTTGCAATTGAAGCGTTTGAACTTGAATAAGATAGGTTAGGAACAGGATAAACATCAGTTGGATTAAAAGTCGGATTTATTTGGTATGTTTGCGATGCTTGAAGTGAAACTGTACTATCTGGAATGTTTACGCTAATTAGATCAACTGGTCCCATCGAATTAACCGTAACATCAAATGTTCCAACTAAATTACCTTGATAAGTAACAGTAATTGTTGTTGTACCAACACTATTTAGAGCTGTTGGAGAGGCAACACATTGAGCGGTAATGTCTTCAGAAGTTCCGTTATTTCGATAACCACGTACTAATAAACCAGTTGTATTAAGCGTATCACCAACAGTATATGTAAGCTGATTTGGATAATTTTGAATTGCGTAAGAGGTAAAACCAGCTTGACCTCCTAGTGGATAAGCATCCATACATGCTTGTTTTACAGCAGGTGAAGCGCTGTCTCCAAAAATTTGCCATGCCATTTCGGGACGATCAACAAAGGGGTTACGATTTTTTTGAAGCGATGTTTCGGAAAAATCATTACGATATCCCTCCATAACATCGGGCTTATCTTC
>JAAYSA010000035.1 GCA_012518455.1 Erysipelotrichaceae bacterium
TAGGCTTAGAGGTGGCTTCAGCAAAAATACTAGTTAGCGAAGAATCACCAATAAAAATTGATGTTTCAATAGTAGTTACGCTACTTGGAATAATAATTGAAGTTAAAGAGGTACATAAAGCAAAAGCAAATTCTTCAATTTTTTTGACGCTAGAAGGTATTTCAATTGAAGCAAGTTCAGTAGCCCCTGTAAAAGCACCTCTAGCAATTGTAGTTACGCTAGTAGGTATAACACTATTTTTACAGCCTACAATTAGTTTAAGCGATGCTTTTTCAATTATTGCATTAGAATCATCGCGCGAATCATAAATTGGATTATTATCTTCAACCACAATTGAAGCAAGTTTACTAGTACCAGAAAAGGCACCATTACCAATTGAAACTACTAA
Organism: Erysipelotrichaceae bacterium; assembly: GCA_012518455.1. Taxonomy (GTDB): domain Bacteria; phylum Bacillota_I; class Bacilli_A; order RFN20; family CAG-826; genus JAAYSA01. The sequence goes on from JAAYSA010000035.1 coordinate 389, forward strand.
TTTAGGAATAAAAATTGCTTCAAGTTGAACACATGAAGAAAAACAAAATTCGCCAATTTTAACTAAATTAGAAGGTAGAGTAATTGTAGTAAGTCTAGTACAGCTTATAAAGGCGTTTTTTTCAAAAACGACTATATCATCGTGAAGATTTACTGTCGTTAGATTAGTACAGCCTTGGAAAGCACCTTCTCTAATTACATTGGTTGAGGTGGGAATAGTAATACTTGTTAGCATATGGCATCCGCGGAATGCTTCCATACCAATTGAGGTAATATTATCGTGTAAATAGACATTTTGAAGTGTCTTACAATTAAGCAATAATTGATTTGGAAGTTCGCTAATGTTAGCAGCAATTGCGATTTCGCCTAAACCAATACAATCTTTAAATGCTGCTTCACCAAGAAAAACAATACTTGTTGATAAATGGATATCATTAAGTAAAGAACAGCCTTCGAATGCGTTATTTTTAATTTTGGTTACGCTGCTTGGAAGAACAATTTTAGTAATTGAAGCTCTATCTTTAAAGGCACCGCTTCCAATTGCTCTAACTTGTAGGCCTTCATGGGTAGAGGGCACAGTTACAATACTAGCATTCCCGTGATAGCGAACTACTTCTAGACCTCCATCCCCATCACTTCCATAAACAAATCCATCATTTTCACTAAAACTATGCGGAGTGTATTTAGCCGTATAAGTTGCATTATCTTCGACAGGAATAACCTCAGGATCCCAACCATTAAAGGTATAGTAAAATTCATTATCATCTGGACGACTTGGAGTTACTCCATCATAACTTGGTATTGTTCCGTAAGGTACATTTTCATCGGTTTCAAGTGTTATACCGTTATAGTTTTTCCATCTAACCGTATATTTTCTTATTGTTTCAGTGTAAGTTGCAGTATAGGTAACATCTTCTGTTACTGTTGCAATTTCTGGCGACCAACCAGCAAAACGATACTTAAATTCTGCCGTATTGCTTCTTGATGGTTCAATCCCATCATAAGAGGGCATTGTTCCTTCTTTTACGAAGCGATCTTTTTCTAGGATTGTTCCATCATAATCTTTCCAAATAACCGTATAGTATGGTAGTATTCTGCAGCCAGATAAAAACGGAATACTCATTACTATAGTAAGAGCAAATAATGTTAATTTTCTTCTTTTCTTTGTTTTAAACATCATAAGCCCCCTTTGAAATTTATGTTTATACAATCATAACTAAGTAGTTATGTCACATAGTCAGGTTACTTAAGAACTTTATGTATATGTTCTTTTAGTCTATTGAGGGCACACTCATCTTTTTCACTAACAAAGAAGGCGTCTTTTGGATCAAGGTTAAAGGCTTCAATAATATTTTTTTTAGCAGTAGCCTTTTGGCTTTGATTTAATTTATCAGTTTTAGTTAAAACAACGGTAATTGGGATATTAAATTGTTTAGCAAACATATAAAAGTCAATATCATCACTACTAGGAAAGTGCCGAGAATCTACTAAAAAACAAACATTTTTCAACTTTTCATTGTTTTTAAAGTATTCTTCCATCATTTTTCCAAAAGCACTTAAGTCACGACTTCCCTTACTTGAATAGCCATAGCCTGGCACATCAACAAGGTAAAAAGCTTCGTCAATTAAATAGTAATTAAGCATCGTCGTAAAGCCTGGTTTACTTGATGTATAGGCTAAACTCTTTCGTCCAGTAATAGCGTTAATTAATGAACTCTTACCAACATTACTTTTACCAACGAAAACAACTTCGCTTAGATTAGGCGTTGGACGAAGTGCTACACTTGGAGCACTTTTAATAAAACGAGCATTGTTAAAATTAATCTTTTTCATCTTTTAAAAGAACTAAATCAACGACCTCTTTCATATGTTTTACGAGTACTATTTCAATTTGCTCACGAACTTCTTTGGGAATTTCGGCTAATTGAGGCTTATTAGCTTCAGGAAGAATAACCTTTTTAATTCCTGCTCTAATTGCTCCAATTATCTTTTCTTGGACACCGCCAATTGGAAGAACCTTACCCATTAAGGATACTTCTCCTGTCATTGCAATATCGCAGTTTACTTTTCGTCCTGTTAGAACACTAATAATTCCAACTGTCATTGCAACCCCAGCAGAGTTACCATCTTTTGGTGCAGCATCTGGGAAGTGAATATTTATATCAGTTGTAGCAAAAACATCTGGATTTATGCCATAATTTTCTGCAAAGCTATGAACGTGACTTGCTGCGATATGGCCGCTTTCTTCCATCATTTGTTCAAGATTACCGGTAACTTTAACATTACCTTTTCCTTTAAAGGTTGTAACTTCAATTGGAAGAATATCGCCGCCGACATCACCAACTACACATAAGCCAGTAATAACACCAACTTGCGGAGCTTCTTCTTTAATATTAGTTCTAACTAATTCTTGACCTAAATAAGCTTTTACTTCCTTTTTAGTAATGTTCATCGCTGGATTTTCATCGTTAAGAATCTTAACGGAAAGTTTACGTAAAACCGAAGCAATTTGCTTTTCTAGTCCGCGAACACCAGCTTCAAAGGTATAATGATTAATAATTTCTAGAATTGCATCTTCACTAAAGGTGACATTATATGCATCTAGGCCGTGTTCTCTAATTTGACGGGGCACTAAGTGTTGCAAGGCAATATTTAGTTTTTCTTCTTCGGTATATGGTTTTAAAGAAATTAATTCCATCCGATCAAGTAAAGGACGTGGGATATTTCGAACTTCATTAGCAGTACAAATAAACATCACCTTACTTAAATCGTATGGTTCTTCAATAAAGTGATCGACAAAAGACTTATTTTGTTTTGGATCTAATATTTCAAGAAGCGCACTACTTGGATCACCTTGGTTACTGCGGCCTAATTTATCAATTTCATCAAGAACAAAAACAGGATTTACTGTTCCAGCTTTTGCAATTTGCGAGATGATAATACCAGGCTGCGAACCGACATAAGTACGTAAAAAGCCTCGTAACTTCGCTTCATCATCAACACCACCTAGGGAACTCTTAACAAGTTTTCGTCCTAAAGCACGGCTAATAGACATTGCTAGTGATGTTTTTCCTGTTCCAGGCGGACCGTAGAAGCAAATAATCGGTGTACGGTTATTTTGCGTCATCCTCTTAACTGCAATATATTCAATAATTCGCTTTTTAGGTTCAGTTAAGCCGTAATGATCTTCATCTAAAACCTTAGCAACATTTTCTAAATCAAGATTATCAACGGTTTCTTGATCATATGGGAGTTTAAGTAGCCAATCAATATAATCAAGTGAACGAGCACGCTCCATTTCGTTTTTACTTAAACGACGTACTTCTTTTCTAACCCGCTTTTTGATGTTATCGGGATAAATATTCTTTTCAAGTTTTTTTAGAATTTCTTCCGTAGTATCGAGTTCTTCCTCATCATCATCAATTTCTGTATCACTTGCAGCAGTTTCTTTTAAGTTTTCAGATTTTGAGCGAATCATACGGTTTATCGCATCAACTTTATTGCCGCTTAAGCCTTCTTTTAAGTACTTCATTAGTAAGTGATAACGGCCGACTGGATTTTCTTCACTTAAAATAACATGCCGTTGTACGGTGTTATTTATGAGTTGATTGGCAATAAAGTAAATCGTTTTAACAAAATTGTCATCTTCAGGTGTAAATGATTTTAAAAGCGTAATTAATTGCTGAGAAGCATCAGGAACCGTAATTAATAAATCAAGAAGTTGACGAATTGCTGCACTTTGATCAAAGTCTTCAATTAGTTTATCTTCGCTAAGTATTGCTTCTGCTAGTAAATATTTATCTTTATTAGTAATCTTTTCAATTTTAACTCTATTAAGCGGGAATACTCGAACTGTAATATAGTTTGGCCGAACTTTAACTTTTGTAAGACGTGCTAAAACGCCATAAGAATAAATATCTTCAAGTTTAGGATTATCTTCCGTATAAACAACTTGCGTACCAACAATAACTAGTTTTTCTTCTGTGCTATTAGCAGCATTAATTGCTTCAACCGTAAATTCACGGCCAGCATCAAGATCATCTGTATCGGTTAAAGGAAAATATACTTGTCCACGAGTAATAATTAAGGGATAAGAGAGCTTACTTTTTTCTTTCATTATAAAACCTCCTATAATCACTATTATTATATTATAAATTGACCCTTTTAGTTAGTAATATGGCTACTTTTGGCACTTTTTTTCAAAAAAGGCCAATTAGAAGCCGATTTGTTATTAAAAAACAAAAAAAGGACCGCAAACTAGGAGTGCGGTCCTTATACTAACTAAGGTTTTTTATTCGTTATTTTCAACTAAGAAATTCATAATCATTTGATGACGAACATCTTCTCTAAGACGAGAAATATTATCACCAAGAAGTTCACGGACTCTAGCTTCTTCCATATTGTATTGCATCGCCATTTTAGCAATTTCAAAATCAACGATTTCATCTGTAACTTCTATGTTTTCAAGTTTAGCAATTTCGTTAATGATAAGATAGTTTTCTAAATTGCGTTTAGCATCAACTTTAAACTTTTCATCAAGTTCTTCTTTTGTTTGGCCGCTCATTTCTAAGTATGATTCCATGCTCATTCCTTGTTGAGCAACTTGTTTATTGAGTGTTTGTTCCATATGTTTTGCTTCGTTTTCAATGATTTGGGCTGCTAGTTCGATTTTGCTAGTTTCACGAAGATTATCTAAAATTTTATCGATGTAGCGGCTTCGTTCTTCATTTTGAAGACGGCGATCAAGTTCGCCGTATACATGCATACGGAGACTAACAACGTCTTCAACATTAGGAAGATTTAAGCCTTTTGCAAATTCGTCGTCAAGTTCAGGAACTTCTTTTGTTTTTACTTCGTGAACACTAACTTTAAAGGTAGCATCTTTACCTTTTAGTTCTTCAACATAGTTTTCAGGGAAAGTGACGTTAACATCGAGTTTATCGCCAGCTTTTGAGCCTACTAGTTGATCTTCAAAACCTGGAATAAATTGGCCGCTGCCTAGTTCAAGATTAAAGTTATCGCCTTTACCGCCTTCAAAAGCTTTTCCTTCGGTAAAGCCTTCAAAATCGATAACGACAGTGTCTCCTAGTTCTGCCTTACCTTCTTTTAGAATAAGAGTAGCATTTTGTTCTCTAAGTTGAAGTAGACGAGCATCTAGACTTGCATCATCAACGCTTACTTCTTCATGACCAATTTTTAAATCTTTATAGGCACCGAGTTTAATTTCTGGTGCTACAACGAGTTTAAAGACGATTTCTAGTTCAGTATCGCTTAGTTTTGGAATTTCATAACCTGGTTGAAGTAGAGGAATAAGTTTATATTCATCTAAAACCTTGCGGTAGCTATCTTCTAGGGTATTTCCAAGTGCTTCATTAAAGATACTTTCTTGTTTTACTTCTTTACGTGCTAGGGCTTCTGGGGCTTTTCCTTTACGGAAGCCTTTAACTGTCACATTTTTTGCTAATTTCTTAAATGCTTTTTCAAGTGCTCCTTGCCATTCTTCGGTTGTAAAAGTTACGGTAACTTCAACTTCAGAAGAGGCTTTTTTTACTAATTTTGTTTTCATATTAAAACTCCTTTTATTTTTACCAAAATAAATTATAACAAAAAAGCGTTTATATTCAACCAAATTGCCTAATTTAGCGTAATTAGTAACAAAAACACATTAAAAATATGTCGTTTTAAATGTTTCAAATTGACTAAATTCGATATTTCCTCTTCTTAAAAAGGCAAAAATATCAAAAGAGGGATCTAGAAGTTTACTAGCTTCTGCTTCTAGATATATTAGCATCATTTCTTTATTTATCTCGCTTATTGGAAGAGGGAAAAAGCGATACATAAAATCATCAAAAAGTTCATTCATAATATTATTAATTGTAATATTTTTTGAATATGATTTTAGGGTATCTTTTATATCTTTTAAGTTAGTTTCATATTCATCAAAATTTAATTTTGAGGGATTAATCTTAGTAGAGAAGTTACGGTATGTCCAAGTAAGATTTTGATCAATTTTAAGCTCCATTGCAATCGCTAGAGCCATTTTTTTAACTCTTTCATTAATACCGTTAGTTATCATTTTAATGATTAATTCGTCAGTTTCTTGCGTTGGATTATTAAAAATATATTTAAAAGCAATATCAGCATGTTTTGTATCTTTATTAAGTAGTTCTTCTAGCTCGCCTAGGCTATAGGTAGTTACTTTTTTAGGTTGCATACTTTTAAAAACGAAGTCTTTAAGCTCACGAAGATATAGTTCAACTTCAACCGAAATTAAGGGACGATTTTGAAAATCATTAATGACATCAAGAGCAGACCATGGTTCATTTTTAAATAAATATATTTTTACATTATATTCAATTGTTTTAACTGGATTAAGTGCTAAAAGCTCTTCTTCATTACTTTTAATATAGCTAAGTGCGCTATCGTAGGCACCGCTATCTACAATTGATGCAAGGACTTCTAATTTATTGCTCATTTTTTCCTCTATTTATCATTAATTGCATCGATTGGTTTCTTTCTTGCAATTTTTAGCACTGGTAGAGCACTTGAAATAAAGGCTACAAAGCAACTTATTAGTAAAAGGAGGGCAATTTGCCGAATACCAAAGTTCATAAAGCGAATTGCTACAGCAAGTTCAACCTTTAATTTGCTATTTATTATTCCTGAAATTATTCCAGTACCAATAATGGCAAGAACAAAATTAATAAGGGCAATAATAAGTGCTTCATTTGCAAAAATGCCAATGACATCAGTTCCTCTAGCACCTAATGCTCTAAGAACACCAATTTGTCTTTTCTTTAAAATAACGGAATTACTTATAAAATTAAGCATTAGTAAGGATGAGAAAATCGCAAAAATAACACCTACAACAGTAAAGACAACGCCAATTGGCTTAAGCATAAAATCAAACATATCAACAGCATTAATAATAGTATTTGACATGCGATATGCATATAATTTTCCTGAAGTATAATGAAGATCAACAAACTTTTTAACTTTTGAGTAATCACTTGAATCAAAAGAGGCAATCGCAAACCCGTACGCTCCACTTTGTTTTAGCCCCATAGTAGCTGCTAATTCATTACTTACCGCTGTAGCAGGTCGATCATTTCTACCTCTTTTTGCTTGATAAACGCCAACAATATTTACTTCCTTTAAATTAGATTCGCTCTCATCATAATAATAACCATAAGAACCATAAGTAATTTTAGCACCAAAAGAATTAATACTACTTACCGCTTCGCTATTAAGGAGGGGCGAAAAGAAATAAGTTTTTTCATAATCGTCCATTAAAGCAATAAAATCTAAACCATAAGTTTTTTTATCTTCCTCATCCCAACTACTAGTTGGAGGGATTTTACTTTCATCCCCGTCATGAACATAAAAGATTAAATAATCTCGCACTTCATCAGGCGTGTAACGCTCATATAAAAAGTTAACTAACTCCGTTTCACTAAAGGAATTATAGTAGTTAGGAACTAGTTGCATAAAAGTCATTGTTTCAATAAAAACATCGTTACTAAGCAGTGAATCTTTCGATTTATTTTTTAGATAATGTGCTTCATTAACTAGATTTTCCCGTATATCGTAATAGCCCGTATATGTAGAATAAGTGGCGTTAGAAATATAAGAATAAAAATCAACATTTCCATCAAAACTCGTGTAGTTACGGCTATTGTAGAAATCAGAAGAAACATAAAGCAAATTATGATAACTAGAGTTAATAAATAAATCAAATTGAGTAGAAAGGAAGAAATATTGTAAGGCACCTTGCTCATCATCTTCTAGTTTTAAATAAGGAGTTAGGTTACATTTTGTATCTAAAATGCCTTTAATTCTAAATGTTTCATCATCTAAAAGCATTTCTTTTCCAATTAGATCTTCGGGGCGATTTATTTTTATATTCGTACCTTCAGGTGTAAGAAAATCATTTTTATGAAATATTTGATATGTATATTCAGTTAAAACGATCTCATTATAGGCTAGAGGTAGCGTTGGTGCAGTTCCAATAAAAGTAAAATTAGTTTCATCAAGTAAACTTTGATCAAGTTTAAGTAAACCTGATGAACTTTCCAAATAAATTGAAGGACCATAATAAGATCTTCTTTGCCAAGGATAATTGTATTTAGTCGTTATTACTGGTTTAAATGTTATATCTTCATCAACACCATTTAAAAAGGCAATTTGATTATCATCCATATTAAATTCAAGATATGAATAATATTCAGGATCATATTCATTTTCAATTTTATAACTAGCATTAAATGAAAGATAATTAACATCGCTATTATGAAGTGAAGTAAGAGCCATTTTCATATTTTTATAGCTACCAATTGTATCTGCTGAGCCAAAAAAGGTAAAAGCAAGGGCTGCTAAAATAATTGAAATCGCTAATCTAACTCGCTTATGCTTTAAAGCAGATGCTCCCATCTTTAAACTTGCCTTGAAAGGCATTTTTGATTTAATCGGTTTATATTCTTCCTTACTTTCAACAATATATTCTTTTTTAGTATCTTTAAAAGCACTCATTTGTTCTTTTAATAGTTTTAGTGGCGTATCTTCGTGTGTTTTTATATATAGATTAATACGGTCCATATCCTCTTTTGTTAGCTCATAATTAGCAGGAACATGAATCATATCATTTTCAAAAGTTATCGACATCGCTTTTATTTCTTCGTTATCTTTTCGCGAAATATCGCGAGAGAGTTCGCCGTCAACAAGCTCAATGATACGGTCTGCGTACGAAAGAGCGAACTCTTCATCGTGACTTACCACGATGACAAGCCTGTCATTGGCTAATCTTCGTAGTGTTTTTAAAACTTGTGTTCCAGTTTTACTATCAAGAGCACCGGTTGGCTCATCTGCTAAGATAATATGCGGATTTTTAACTAGAGCACGCGCGATTGCAACACGCTGTTTTTGTCCGCCGCTTAGCTCGTTAGTTCTACGGTTTTCAAGACCACCTAGTTCAACAAGATTAAGAATTTCATTTATTCGTTCCGATGTAGCTTTTTGGCCTTGAAGTTCAAGCGCTAAAGCAATATTTTCTCCTACACTAAAGTCATCAATAAGATTATATTCTTGAAAGACAAAACCTACCATTGTATTGCGGTATGAGTCATAGTCTTGATTAGAGAAATTTTTAGTTGATTTTCCTTGGATGAGTAGTTCTCCCTCATCGTGACGGTCTAGTCCGCCAATAATATTTAGAAGCGTTGATTTACCGCATCCTGATTTACCAACGATAAAAACTAGACCTTTTTCACCTAAGGTTAAATTAACTTTTTTAAGTGCTTTAACACTAGGAGCACGTTTAATTTTATATGTTCGGCTTAAATTAATTAGTTTAATCATAATAGTATCCCTACTTTTTCTATACTTTATGATTTTAACATAAAGTACAATTACATTTATATCATTATGAAAATAAAATTGATGATAATTGACAACCTTAATGGAACAAATTAAAAAAATAAGTATATACAAATGTTCATTTTATTAATTCTTTAAGAATTAACATCTTTCCTTTGATAATAAAGCAGTCAGTGCTATATATGTTTTCACTAGATGCGAGTATTTTCAGTTGCATACAAATTGTAAGCAACTGAATAACTTTTATGATAGCAGTTTAAAATATGCGTTTTTTGTATAATTAAATCAAAAATCCACAAAAAAAGCCTTGATTTCGTGTTTTTCACTTTATATATTAAGCTTTTTAATGTACTTCTTTCATATGTTGTCCCAATTTAGCAAATGAAACATATCTAACATCTTTATCATAACAATTTATATTTTTGCAACGATAGATAATCATATCGTTTCATTTTTGTAGGTTATTCATTTCTTGTTCAATATAAATAAGAAACTTTATAACAAACAAAACTATTCACTTATTAACCAACTTTATTAACTTATTATTTGCAAAAATAGCCTAAATATAACAAAAAA
>JAAYSA010000036.1 GCA_012518455.1 Erysipelotrichaceae bacterium
AATTTAACGCTATTACTTGTTAATTCTAAAACGGTAATTGGGTTTCCCATCATTGCTCCTTAATATCGATATATCGATATAATTATAATAAATTGGACTAAAAATAACAACAAGATAGGAAAAAATAGCATATTTTCTTCTAACCCAACTTTTCAATGTTATTTATTTATGTTTTTTCAATAGAAAAACATATAAAAAGGAACCGCAAATTGCGGTTCCTTTGTGCAAAACTGAGCTAAATTAGATTACCCAAATTGTTGGAACGCCGCCGACATAATGCCAGTGATTTCCACCATAAACTGGGGTTTCACTGTACCATTTAACGCGATTTGGATGGCCAACGCCATCATCAATTTGGTCCCAATCATCATGCCAACCAGCAGGTTTATGCGTATGTTCGCAGTAGATTGTTTCTAAGTTTGGACTGTGCGAAAAGACTTGGTTTAGCATTCCATCAACGCTACTTGGAATAAATATCGATGTTAGTGAATCACAATACATAAAAGCAGCATAACCAATATAGGCATCATAATACTTATGGTTTGTAAATAGTTCCATCTCAGTTCCGCTGAATCGGTCTTGACGATATTCAAATTGTCTCGTTGACCCATCAACAGTTGGAAGAGTTCTTCTTCCTGCGTGATGGAACACATCCATATCATTTGCAGTAATTGGATTATCCGCATTAATAATAATTCGATGTGTGGTAGGATCTGCGTTAATAAATGAGAGCGTTTTGCCTTTAGCTAATAGACCTACACAAACCGTTCCAAGTAAAACAAGCGCAGAATAGAAGATTAGTTCTTTTTTCTCATAGATAATTTCTTTCTAAATTATTTTTTTATAACGTTTGCAAAAAAAGATAGTTAAATAACTATGGGGAAGCTAGCTTTTTATCTATCTTTGCAATTCATTATGGCTCTATTTTAATGAGGACTTTTCAATTGTCAAATATAAAGCTGCAAGCGCTTTCAAGAAATCGATAACATTACATAGAGTAAAGAAAAACCTTGACGAAAGGTGATCAAGGCTTTTCAAAAGGAGAGAATAAATGAGACTATAGAGTAGAATCAGCTAAATCTAGCAGGTCATTATCTTCTTGAGTTTCACTAGTGGTGTCATGAGCTTGGAGGAGATGCGGATTTTCTTCTAAGACTTTTACTGGAATAAAAGCAGCAAGAAATAGACCAAATAAAGTTAGTAGGGTAAGTGCAAACTTCTTACTACGGTAGTAAGTAGCTCTTCGATTAGTTTTAATTAGTTTATCTTTCATCTTTACCTCCATTTCTTTTAATAATCCTTAGTTTTGCACTTTTAGCACGGGGATTATTAATAATTTCTTCTTCTTTTGCGATAATGACGCGACGGTTTACTAGCTCATAAGGCGGTTTATCCTCATGAGCGGGTAGGCGCATAGGCACGCGCCTTCCTCTATTAATAGCACTAACTTCACTAAATGTGTGTTTAGTAATCCGGTCTTCTAGGCTATGAAAGGTAATAACTGCAAGTCGACCGTCTTTATTTAGTGCTTTTAGACTTTCAACTAGAACATCTTTTAGCGCATTTAGTTCATCATTAACTTCAATGCGTAACGCTTGAAAGATAGTTTTAGCAGGATGTCCTACTTTTTTTAGCTCTTTCATTGGAAGAGCGCTTTTAATAACATCAACTAATTCTAGTGTTCTAGTTAGGGGTTTAACTTCTCTAGCATCGATTATTTTTCTAGCGATTCGATGAGCGAATTTATGTTCGCCGTATTCGCGAAAGATGCTGACCAAATTTTCATAAGAGTAAGTATTTACGATAATTTCAGCTGTTAAGTGATTGCCTTTTTGATCCATTCTCATATCAAGAGGACCATCAAAGCGATAACTAAAGCCGCGATCTGGTTTATCAAATTGGGGACTACTTACGCCTAAATCGATGAGTATCGCATCGACGCCTTTTACTATGTAAAAAGCTAGATAATCGTTTAGAGTTATAAAATTGTCATGGATCAATGTGAAGTTAGAAGCGACTTCACTAAGTATTTTTTTACTTTCTTTAATGGCTTCTTCGTCTTGATCAAAGGCGTATAAGTGTCCATTTGGAATTCTTTTAAGAATTTCTTTACTATGACCGCCCCGTCCAAGGGTAAGATCAACGACGATACTATCTTTTGTTAGGTTTAGGCCATTAAGAACTTCGTTTAACATTACTGGAGTATGAGACATACTATACTCCTTGTAGCCTTTCTGCTATTTCATCTAGTTTGGTGATATTTTCTTCTTGGTACTTATTCCAAGTAGCTAGATCCCAAATTTCAAAGTGATCTATTACACCAACTACGATAACTTCTTCACTAATGCCATATTTTGTTAACGTTGCTTTTGGAAGAGGGAGTCTTCCTACGTTATCAATAGGAATTTCTACGACTGAAGAGAGCATAAGACGAATATATGTTCGGTCTACCTTATTTGTAAAGCGAAGTGAGGCTAAATATTCTTGTTCTTTTTTAAAAGATTCAAGTGGATAAACACTTAAGCAACCTTCAAAGCCATGCATAACATAGAGCACATCTTCCCTAATTTCTTTACGAAATTTTGAAGGAATAACTAGACGTCCTTTGTTATCAAGTTTATGAGTATAGCTTCCAAAAAACATTATCTCCCACTTTCTCCCACTTCGTTGTACTTACATTATAGAAAAAGCCCCTTACTTTGTAAAGGGGAAAAAGGCAATTTTTGTAATCTTTTTTTGGAAAAATAAAAAGATGCCTTTAACATCGTAAATTTAGGCATCTGATTATTTTTTAATCTTCTAATTCATCGTAAAGAGCATCTAGTTCACTAGCAAAGGGGCGATTCATCTTCGCTTTATATTCTTCAAATTCTTCACTTGAAAGAACTTGATAATTGTCACCACTTTTTGGTAAGGTTGCACCTGGTTTTTTAATACTAAGCGGAAGCGATAAATTAATTAGACCAACAATATATTGACGTAGATCAATGTTACTATCTTTTATGTAAAAGATATCTTTTTCTTCATCATCAATATTTTCATTATTAAGAGAAAAATATATTGTTTCATCTAACTCAATATCTTTTGAAAATAATTCTAGTGAATACATGCATTCTAAGGTTAGTTTTGCATCTATATAAATATCAAGTCGAAAGAGTCCTTCTTCAAAACTAACCTCTAAATCAACATGACAAAAAGGAATATCTTTTAAGGCGCGTTTTTTATTAAAATTATAGCCCTTAAATGATACATCATCCCTTAAAGAATAGGGGGCTTGGTAGGCTTCAAATAAATTAATTTTTTTCATTTTTATCCGTCTCTAAGCGTTACTTTAAATTTTTCTTTTAATTTATCAACAATTGCTTTATCTAGAGCAATAATTTCAGCCTCTTCTAGCGTTTTATCACTTGCTCTATATGTAACATTAATCGCTAGTGACTTCTTATTTTCTCCTAAGCGCTCATCAATATAAACATCAAAAAGTTCAACTTTACTAATTAGTTTAGTGTTTACTCGTTCTACCGTTTTAAGAACGTCACTTGCATTAATATCTCTATCCATAATAAGAGCAAAATCTCTACTTACACTTGGATATTTAGCTATTTCACTCATCTTTATTGGTGAGACTTTAAGTGCAAATAACGCACTTAAATTAACTTCTAAAACCGCGACACGAGTCTTTTTAAAGTTCATCTTATCGCGAAGTTTTGGATGAAGTTCACCTAAAATTGCAACCCTTTCATTGCTAAGAAGTATTTCAACACTACGATAAGGATGAAGTTCACTACTACTTTTAGTAAATGGAACAATCTTAAAGCGTGATTCATTTAGACCTAACTCAGTTAAGATTGCATCAAAATAGCCTTTAACACTGTAGTAATCATAGGCTCTTTTCTTTAGGGC
>JAAYSA010000004.1 GCA_012518455.1 Erysipelotrichaceae bacterium
TGAACTATGTTTCCATAAATGAAAGCAATACTTCCTGTGATAAATAAAATAAGTGCAACAATTAAAAGAAGGTCTAATTTAAAAAGGGCAGCAAGTGCGATAAGGGGTACATTAATAGCGTAAAATAGTTTAATAAATTTACTACCAAGATGTTTACATAAAAAAACAACAAAGATTATTAATACAATCATGGCTAATCCGAAGTTAAGCCAAAAATACCAACTATGAAACTGTAATATTACCTCTTTAAAATCTTCCATTGAAAACTACCTTCTTTCTAACCATAGGGTTGCATAAACATTATAGCAAAATAATGTGAAAAAACACTGCAAAAAGTAAACAAAAATCACTATTTTTTTGGCTTTATACATATTTAATTTAAATATCGTGCAAAATAGCCCTCAATTTGAAAAATCATAATTGTATTTTTGTTTTTATCATCAAATTAAAGGTTCTTTTTTTTATTTAATATCAAAAAAGTAACCAAAATTTACGCATACAAATAAAAAAAGGAATTCAAAACGAACTCCTTTTTTGATCGCTATTAGTCTATTTTAAATATGTTGTTGTTTCACCAATTTTACCAAGTGTACCAGTGGAAGAATTTTCTAAAACAAATACTCGAAGATTACCTTTTCCACTTAGTGATACATTAAGTGAGCCACCAGTTACATTAACTCTTTGACCAGTAACTACATCAACATAAGTTCCATTAGGAATACCACTAAATGTTGCTCCTCCACTTATAGTAACTAAGGCTAAAGAATCCGTACCACCAACAGTATAGCGACGAATAAAGGCCATATTGCCATTTACTCCTTGTGTCGTATATTGTCCCATTGATAAAGCCGGAATTGCTAAGCGAATTTGGTTTAGTTTCATTAAATGACGAACAAGAGGTTTATTTAATGTCGATGCAAGTGCGCCAGTAGCGTTACTGTATTTACCAAATTCGCTTACATTAACGCTACCTTCAATATGATCGCCGTAATAAGCTCTTCCAGATTCACTAAGTAAAATATTTGGTCCTTGATCAATCAACTTTCCTTTTTGAAATTCTATTTCTGAACCGTAATATAAGCAAGGAATTCCTCTAAAAGTCCACATTAATGACATATTTTCAGCCCATGCATCTGTTCCTTCTACATATCTCATCCTTTCAATACAATCAGGAGCATAGTCATGACTATCGACATACATTACATTATATGTTGCATCGTTATAGAAATGATCGTTGCTTACAGCAACATTGAATGCATCACGTGCATATTGGAAATTCCAGTGCATTGGAAAATCAATTACTCCAACACGTGAACTTTGAGAATAATTAGGTGTATGATAAGCAATTCCATTTAATTTAGCATTTTGCGATGTTCTTTCATTGCTAACCGAACTGTTATCATTATAGGCAAGTTCAATACTATTTAAGTTAGTTATTGTATCTCCCCATGGATATTCTTTATTTTCTTTCCATGTGTAAAATGGGGCACTTAATGCAGGAATATTGTGGTTCCAAACACCACGAACCCTAGCACACACTTCTCCAAACATATGGAAATGATCGTTACCACATCTTCTTGCAAACTCATAAAGAGCAGGGAAGAAATAATTATTCATAGTAAGTCTTGATATATGTTTAAGCGTATCGATACGGAAAGCATCAACACCCATTCTAATAAATTCGCCATAAGCTTTAACGAGATATTCTGCTACTACTGGGTTTTCAGTATTTAAATCAACACAGTCTCCGGCAATTTGAGCGACTTGTTCTCCAAATGATTCCCACGAGAAATGTCCATAGTGATGATAAATATAATTTGGATCACTACCGTCATTACGTGTATTTTTCATTGCTGCAATTCGAGCATCATATTGCTGACCATGATTTAAAGAGTCATAATTTGCAGGTAAAGGAGCACCAGGTAGCTTAACTAAACTAGAAAAGTTTCCATAGTCAGTTCCTTGTTTGGTAAACATTGGGAAAAGATATTCTTCACCAAAATTACCAGTATGGTTAAAGACAACATCAAGAATAATTTTCATATCGCGCGCGTGCGCTTCATTTATTACAGTTTGAAATGAAACATCTTCTGATAAATATCGCTCATCAACCATTCTAAAGTTAAGAGCATGATAGCCATGATAATCATAGCCTGAAGCATTACGCACAATTGGAGTAATCCAAATTGCTGTAAAACCAAGTGCTTTAATATAATCCATTTTTTGAATTAAACCTTTAAAATCACCCCGCCAAGCTTTATCGCTATCTGGATTGTTTCCGTCCCAACAATGAACATTGTTTGAGGGGTCACCATCATAAAAGCGCGTGGTTATTGTAAAGTAGATGGATTCATTACGGAAGTCTTTCCTGTTTCCGTTATATTTATTTATTGTCGTCCAATAAGAGGAAGGATATTCGTTCCAAAATGGGAAATCTCTCCAATCTTGCGCTTCATAAGTTGGTAAATCTGGATATGAAGTTTCACCTTCACTATTTCCTCCTCCACCTCCACCAGTACCAGGCTTTTGATTAGTAAGATTACCGTTGTAATACCAATAGTATCCTGCTCCATCAATAGAAAGATCTTGTGTTTGATTAGCACTACTACCTGTGCTAAAAATGACATTTAAGGCGGTATAGCCTTGGAAATCATATGTTTTCCAATCATCATCATATGGTTTTAAAAGGGTGCCTGGCCAACCACCAACTAATTCATTAACACCTCCGCTCTCATTAATCCAGGCATAAACATGAGAGTAAAGTGTAGGGGCAAATACTTGAACATAACTAATTGGCGGTAATTCTGGTTCGCTTGAAGTTTCGCTCGTTGTATCGCTTACATGTTCCGACCCATCAGTTGTTGTGGTCGAATCAAAAGTTGTTTCGCTTTCATCGCTTGTTCCAACAGGTGGTCTTGGCGATTGACACGAAAATAGCAAGGTTGAAAGTAACAAAAGTACAGTTATTCTATTTCTCTTCATCATATGTTCATATTAACATATTATGTTAACAAAAACTTGTTTTATTTAGTTTTATTGTCGTTTTGATTCTATCTTGGTAAAATTACAATAGTTAAAATGATTTAAGAAAGGAAGAATACTATGTTTTGTCCTAACTGCGGAAAAGAAATTCTTGATCCAGTAACTTCTTGTCCTCATTGTAATGAAAAAATAGTCGAAAATGTTGAAGTTGAGGTTATTACTAATACTACTCAAAAACCTGTAAAGAAATCAAAACGTAGATATCTTGCCCTCGTTTTTGGGGTTATTTCAATATTTTTTGGTATTCCTTTTGGTATAGCTTCCTTGATTATTACAAAAGTAGATCCAGTGCAAGAGGAACTATTAGCAGCACGTGTCAGTGCAATTATTGGTATTATCGCCCAAAGTTTATTACCTGTAATTACTATTATTGAAATGATAGAAAAAGCACAGCAAGCACTTGAAGAAGCAAGTTCTCTTCTTCATCTTATTTTATAAAAAATATTGTCATTTAGACTATTTGTCTAATTGACAAACTCAACAAAACTAAATTAGAATTAAATTAATAAGAAATAGGAGAAATAATATGCAAAAAAGAGACATTGTTGAACAACTATATGATGTTAATAGTAAGGAAAATATTTTTATTCAAGATGTTAATGGTACGGTCTTTGAATACATTCAGCTCGCCTTGATTCCCTATAATGATCAAGACTATGCTGTCTTGCAAATTGCAAAACCAGTTGGAGGATTAAAACTTGGCACTCGGCATGTTTTTTTAATTGATCAAGAAGCCCGTCAACTTCATATGCAAGATAATAAGAAAATAGTTACTGATGTTTTAGAAGAATTAGAAAAACTATATCGAAAAGAACGACGAAAAAAACATGAACAATCATTAGTTTTTACTAGCGTTAAAGATCCAAAAGAAAAAACAGTTCCTGCAAAAAGAGAAACGCCCGTACCCGTAGAAGCACAAACTCTCCCTCCTATAGTGGAAGAAACTCCTTCTACTGAAAAAACTTCAGTTGTTGAAACTACTCCTGTTGTTGAAAAAAAACCAAAAAGAAAAAAAGGCGGAGCAATTACATTTGCTATTCTTTCGCTTCTTTTAAATCCTTTAGCGGTGATTTTTGCTACAATTTCACTCGTTCTTGCAAGTAAACCAAATCAAGCTGCTCGTATTTTTTCACGCATTCTTTCAATTATTGCTCTTGTTATTTTTGCTGCCGTCATTGGCGCAGTCGTTTACTTATATTTTACTGATAATCTTACATTTGTCGTTGAGTATATAATAGACATAATAAACCACATATTCCCTGGACTAATTCCAGTATAAAATAATACGCGGCTTAGCGGCGTTTTTACTTTAGAAGTAAAAGAAAAAAATCACTTGATGTGATTTTTTTAATGGCGGAGTAGGAGAGACTCGAACTCTCGCGTCAGTTACCCGACCTACTTCCTTAGCAGGGAAGCCCCTTCACCAACTTGGGTACTACTCCAAAACGCTTAATTAATATATCATAATTAGCGTTGTAATGTAAATATTAATATGCTTTCGCAATAATAACAACAAATTTTGCAGGTTTGCCACTTATTAAACATTTTTTGGCAAATGGTGTTTGTTCAAAAGGTAGACATCTTGCAGTAGCACTATATTTTTCTTTGATTTGATCTAACACTTCTTGTTCACCAGACCACATTATTTTAGCGTAGCCACCTTTGTTTTCTAAAACATCTGCAAGTTCTTCTTCGGTATGAACTTCGGTGAGGTGTTCTAAGAAATAATCATGAGCTTTCTTATACAATGCTTCATGAATATCTTTTAAAAGCTTTGGAATTTCAACTTCAAGATCTTTTTCGTTTAAAACGAGTTTTTTTCCATTGTAACGAATCGCAGCACTAACGACGCCATTAGCAATATCGCGTGGACCAATTTCAAGACGAAGCGGAACGCCCTTCATTTCATATTCACTAAATTTCCAGCCCGGTGTTCGGTCACTATCATCAAGATTAACGCGAATTCCTTTTGCTTCTAAACGGGCCTTAATTTCATTCGCCTTTGCTAAAACGCCCTCTTTTTGCATTTGAATTGGAACAATAACAACTTGAATTGGTGCAACATATGGTGGAAGTGAAAGACCATTATCATCGCCATGAGCCATAATAATTGAACCAATTAATCGTGTAGAAACACCCCAACTTGTTTGGAAAGGATTAACTAACACATTTTCTTTGTTTTGATAAGCAATATTAAATGCTTTTGCAAATCCATCACCAAAATAATGCGTTGTTCCACTTTGAAGAGCTTTTCCATCTGGCATAAGAGCTTCTATTGTATATGTAATTTCAGCTCCTGCGAATTTTTCATTCTCTGTTTTCCTACCAACTAGGAACGGGACTGCTAAAAGTTCTTTACCCATCGCTTCATAAATATAGAGCATATCAAGTGCTTCTTTTTCTGCTTCCTCCTTAGTTGCATGCATTGTATGACCTTCTTGCCAAAGAAATTCTGCTCCTCGAAGGAAAGGACGAGTAGTTTTTTCCCAACGAACAACACTACACCATTGATTGTATTTTTTTGGTAAATCACGATGACTTGAAATGATTTTTGCGAAATGGTCACAAAAAAGAACTTCACTAGTTGGTCGAATAATTAACTTTTCTTCGAGGTTATTAGCACCGCCAATAGTGGCAATTAATGTCTCTGGAGCAAATCCTTCAACATGATCTTTTTCTTTTTGAAATAATGATTCAGGAATAACAAGTGGCATATAAACATTTTCGTGTCCAGTTTCTTTAAATCGTCGATCTAAATAATTTTGAATATGTTCCCAAATCGCATAACCATACGGGCGATAAATAATGAAACCCTTAACAGAACTATAGTCCATTAATTCGGCCTTACGACACACATCGGTATACCACCGGGCAAAGTCTTCACTTTGTCTTGTAATTGCTTCGTTTTTAAATTCCTTTTTCATAATTTCCTCACTTCTATTTCGTAAACGAATTTACTTTCGTAATTTTCTTTATTTCAAGTGGAACAACCATTGAGTTCTTTTTAGCAATTTCTTCTGCGCTAACTAAATTAATTCCGCTTCGAACCATATATTCTATTTCGCTCCAGCCTGGTAAATCTGTAACAATAATTTCCTTGTTGTATTTTAAAAGTTTACCAAGCGTTGATAGTAAGAAATTTAATTTTCTTTGATCTTTTTTAATGTTTTTAACATTTTTTTCATCAACAACAAAATAATCAAAAGTTCCATATAGAGCAGCTGGCATCGTAAGTTCGGTGTTTGAAATTGTTAAACCTAGGTCAAAGCCATAATTTTTAATTTTCGTTAGTTTCTCAATGGTTACATCTGAAGAAAGAGCAGACATTGAAACATCTTCTTCATCAAAAAGAAGGACAAGCGGAATATTATCAGCATGATTCATTCTACTTAAACTATTTGAAATAGCTTGAAAATCACTAATAAGAACATTTAAAAATAAATAGTGCTTATCGCTAGTTCTTTGATTAAAAAACTTTGTAAGAATATTTCGCGACATTACTGAAAATAATTCACGTTCTCGTTCAGTTTTTAGAGCAAATTCCTTAATTTCATTAAAGTTATTAAAGATTGACTGCGATGGTTCAATATAACTAAAATAACCATAAACATCACCGCTTCTTGCATCAACAATTGGTCTAAAACTAACATAAAGTCGTTTATCTTTTATTACTAAATCTAGCTCTTTTCTAAAGAATGTGTTATCTAGATTAATCATTGGTCGTAGACGGTCATAGTAGGCAATTTGTTCAGGGTTCTTCTCTGCTGCAATTGCCATTTCACGAGTTGTATCAATTAAATCAACACATTCACCAAAGTCACTTGCTGAAACAACTCCAATAGTAAAACCATAACCGCTGATACCGTTAATATCGATATATCTATTTAGATATTCACGTAAAGACCGTGCAATTTGCCGTGCAATTTGAAAATCGCTTGATCTTAAATCAAAAACAGCAACCTCCATGTTACTAATTTCTATTAGTACTCGAGAGGCAGTTAAAAATAGAGTAACTCGATCTTTTAATTGCGTTAAAAGAAGTTTTTCTATATCAGGTTCACTTTCTTTTTGACGATGAATTTTATAAAACCTAATTAACATCAATAAACCACGGTTTTTCCTTTTCGCACGATGGAAAAGGTGATCAAACTCTTCAAGCGAATAGGGGTGCCTTGCTTTTTGAGACATTTTCTTATTAATTTGATTTTTTGGTGTTAAGTACTGTAAAAGATGACTTTCTAAATAAATTATTTCTTTTTCACGGTTAATATGAATTACTTGAAGAAGAGAAAAGAAAGTTGCCTTTTTTCGTTCAATGTTTACATCTGCTTCAAACCATGTTGGAGTATTCTTCTTATCTGCTAAAAGATTCTCGAGCCATTGCTCTATTTCTGTTGCAGCATTTAATTCAAATTGACGAAAGAAAATATCTAATGTACCACTTTGACGTTTCCCAAAATCACGTTTATTAAAGTAAGTCGCTCTATCATTACCAAAGTCAACAACAAAAACACGAACCGTATTAATACTTTCTTGCATAGTTGTTGTAATTTTACGATCTTGCTTTTTGGTAATCAAATAAAAAAGAAGTAATACCGATAATAGGACAATAAGCGATAAAAGTACACCAACAAAAATAGGATATTCTTGTAAAAATTCAATTAAGCTATCCATGCTTTTGCTCTCCTTTTAATAACATATCTATTATACACGAAGGAATAAAAAAATAACATATTAGCGTTTATCGCTAATAAAATAACAATTTGGTGCAAATTTGAGATGTTTATTAACTCTTTATACAATTTTGTTTTTCCAACTTTTAGCCTATGATATAATGCTTTATACGGAGAAATACCCAAGCGGCTGAAGGGGCTGGTCTCGAAAACCGGTAGGAGGTTTAGGCCTCGCGAGGGTTCAAATCCCTCTTTCTCCGCCAGAATAAAAACCCGCGTCGCGGGTTTTTATTCATATATTTAACTTTTATTTATTCTTCAACTTCAGTTTCACGTGGCTCTTCATCTTTACCATCCATAATAAGTGATAAACGTTGAGCTCTTCTTGAACGCTTTTCTTCTTCTAAATCGACTTTTTTAGCAACGACAACTATAGTAATTGTAATAACAATTACGCCAAAGAGCATAATTATTGCACCAAGTTGTTGAAAGTTTAACTTAGTTGCTGCAATTAACTTATCTTGATTTTGACGAATTGAATTTTCTATGTCTGATAAATTACGTGCAACAATACCTAAAATTGCTAATGTAAGTCCACCAATACTAATTAATGCACCAATGATACACATAACAAGTTCAGCGATATTTACATTGATTTTTTTCATAGTTCTTCTTTTCTTCATAATTAATAACCTCAACTTAAATTCTACTAATTATAAGCACAAACTGCAACGCCATATCCTTCATTTCCAACATGAGTTAAGAAAACTGGATCAAGGCGAAGTGATGTCGCTATTTTTAAATTAGGAATTTTTTCTTTTAATTTTTCTTTTATAATTTCTAATGATTTCTTAGATATTTCACTTCTATAAAAAATGTTTACGAAAATATTTTTGCATTTTTGTGCAAGATTTACTACTCGATTTACAACCATTTCAATATTTTTCATGCGGTTTCTGTTAATTCCGATTGCTTTTAGTGAACCTTCTTTGAACTCTATCAAAGGCTTAATTTTGAGTAAATCTCCAACAATATATTTAAGTCTGCTTAAACGACCACCATTGTATAAATGTTTAAGTTCATTAACTTCAAAAATAACAAGCGCATTTTCATTTCTTTTTTCAATTAACGATATAAGCTCGCCAACATCTAAATCGTTTTCAAGTGCATCCCGCATACCTTCAAAAAAAGCATCAATGCCAATTGAAGCATTAAGGGTATTAACAATGTGTACATGTTGCTGTTTTTCTTCACTTAAAAGAGACCTAGCAACGATAGCAGTTTGATGAGTTCCACTTAATTTTTCAGAAAGTGGCAAAACGATAATATCTTTAAATCCACGCTCAAATTGTTTTTGATATGCTTCTAGAAAGGCATTAGGGGTTGGAGAACTTGTTGTAGTTTTTTTAAATGTACTATAGTCTTTTTCAAACTTATCATCATCAATTTCTGTGCCAAGTTTTGTAACTCCGCCAACCGTAACAAAAAGCGGAACAATTTCTATTTGATATTTTTCTATTAAATCAGGCGCAATAATTGCCGTTGAATCAACAATGAATCCTACTTTATTCATACTATTTTTCCTAATGTTTTAGCTTATGCTAAATTTTCCATCTTCTTTTGTGCTTTTTCGGCTGCTTCTTTTGAAAATTTAATGTATTCATTCATAACTGGTGCAAAAGTGACTTTCCAAAGTGCTTCGCTTTTTTCAGCTTCTTTAAGAATTGATTGTTCAACGTCCTTAAATAAATCTGGGAATGTTGTTCCTTCTGGAAGAGATCTTTTACCGCTCATGGCTTGAACAAGCATATTAACTTTATCAAGCATTTCGTGATAAGAAGCATCTTTTACGCGATTATGTTTCTTTTGAAAAGCGATAAAACCATAATATTTTGTAATATCATCGTTAATAAAGTTGGCTACTGGTGATGGTTCACCTTTTGATTCTCTCATTGCGACTTGAAACTCATTAAAAGCCTTAATTAAATCATGAACGATGACAAGATGAGAAAGAGTTCTAAAATAATATTCATTGCTGTCAATTGCTTTTTCTAAGCTCTCTTCATATGTATTTGTTTTTTTAGCATGATTTAAATATCCTTGTAAAATATCTTCAACCGTTTGAAATAAACCTACGACCATTTCATAAAAAGCAATATGCTTAGCTTGATCGACTTCAACTTGATCACTATGAATTTTAACGATTGATCCTTTGTCGCTATAGACTTCAACTTCAAAATTTCGGAAGTTATTCATTACTTCCTCGGCTTTTTCACCGTTATTTTTTACAAACGAGGAAAAAGGTGAATTTTCACTTAAAAGTGAGGCAATACCTTTTTGTCGTTTTTCGTATACATCAACAGTAAATGTGCGATTTGGTAACATATATTCCAATGAATCGCGAAGTAACAAATTTAGTTGATAAATTCCCATTATATAATGGCTAGTTGTGTTCATATTAATATCCTCCTAATTTATAAATATGCCTGAAGATCATAAAATCGTCTTAAAATGTGTTTAGCATATTTTTTTACCGCTGGTGAACTATGTTTCATACAAAAGGAGTTTTCATAATATTCCTTGAACATAGAAATGTCATTACCAGAATCACCAACAACATAGATGTTTTCATCACTAACACCTTTATATTTTTGGTATTTTTTAAGACTCTCACCTTTTGAACAACCTTTCGGTGTAATTTCAATAAACAAATGCGACCATGATGCTTCAAAAGAGTCACCGTAACGTTCGCGGATGTATTTATTTGCTTTGTTAGCCTTGTCATGTCCATCTTTACCAAGTCCAAAAAAGAACATTAGTTTATAAACCCTACCACTTCTTAATTCTTTTTGAAATAAAGAACGAGAAAGTAAAAACTTTTCAGCGTATACCCCTTGTGTCCAGTAGTATATACGATAAAAAAGCCGTTTCACCCAGTTAAAATGAGGTCCAGTAATTAATAGAGGGTATCTTTTGCTCATAATCATACAACCTAAAATATTAAAGCGAGTAGTAATGTCTTTATATAAATCAAGAACTTCTTTATCTAAAAAATGCTCTTCTTTAATTTGACCATCAACAATAATAAAAGCACCATTCATACCAATTACATCGAGTGATGATTCAATTTTCTCTTCTACTAACATTGTATAAAAATGAGAACGTCCAGTTACAAGAACTAGTTCATTTCCTTCATTAATCAACTTACGACAAAATTTAAGATTCCTGTATGGAATCATGCCAATTTTACGTCTTGGATAGAAGAGTGTACCATCTAAATCTGTTGCTATAACTTTACTCATTTTTGGCCTCGCAAGATATTATACAATATCTTAGCGAAAATAGGAAAGATTTAAGATATTGACCCTATTTTCGCATAAAAAAGGACTGCTGGCAGTCCTTTTTGTAATTTAAAATCGTTTACTTAATTTTGTTTTCGGCTTGAATTAAGCCATATCCCCCATCATTACGATGATATAGAAGCGAAATTAATTTATCATCTTGATCTAGATAGAGAAAGAAACTATGATCAAGTGCTTCCATTCTAATGATTGCTTCTTCTAGACTCATTGGTTCTAAAAAGATTGATTTTGTGCGGACTACTTGAGCTTGTTCTTTGGTCAAGTTTGCTTCCGCTTCAAAATTTTCAAAGGCAATCGATTCTCCTAAACTTTGACGATTGCGACGAGACATCCGAGTTTTAAGTTTTCTCATTTGTCCTTCTAACTTGTCGATTGCTTTATCGACAGCTGCATAGAGATCCGAGTTCTTTTCTTCAACACGGAACGTCATTTGTTTGGTGAAGATTGTTATCTCCACTTTTTTTACATCTCTGTAGCTACTTACTACAGCGCGGCAATCAACAGTATCGTCAATAACAAAATACTTATCCATTCTCGATAGTTTCTTTTCTAATGTACGACGAATGGCATCTGTTACGACGATGTTTTTGCCAACAATTTGGTATTTCATCTATCGTGCTCCTTTCTAAATTATATATGTGAGCTTATCCACTTTTATTATAAACAATTTAGGGACAATTTAGTACCCCTAAATAGTTGAAATCTAGTTTTTTTTAGAACTAATTATTTTTCTATTTTTGCTAGTTCAGCCTTAATTTGCTCGACTTTATCTAGCCTTTCCCACGGGAGATCTAAATCATTTCGACCAAAATGACCGTATGAAGCAGTATCTTCATATTTGAAGGTTGGTTTAGTTAGTGAAAATTGTTCAATAATAACACCAGGGCGACAATCAAAAAGGTTTCTAATTAACAATAAAATAACATGATCACTATACTTAGCAGTCTTAAAAGTTGAAAATGAAACACTTAATGGGTCTGCAACACCGATTGCGTAACTTAGTTGAATTTCAATTCTATCCGCTACTCCTGCTGCTACTAGGTTTTTAGCAATATAGCGCGCCATATATGCTGCAGAACGATCAACTTTACTAGGGTCTTTGCCACTAAAACATCCACCACCATGCCGAGCATATCCTCCATATGTGTCAACGATAATCTTACGACCCGTTAATCCAGTATCTCCTTTTGGCCCACCAGTTACAAAACGACCTGTTGGATTTATTAGCCATTTAAAATCTTCATTTAAATTGAAGGATTTGACTACTGGAATCATTATCTTTTCATGAATGAATTTTCTAAATAATTCCATATCTACATCTGGTTCATGTTGTATAGACATTAGCACATTATCAACTCGAGGTCTTTTAGGTTTTGTGTAATCAATAGTTACTTGTGATTTCATGTCTGGTCGCGCACCTTTAAATTTGCCTTCTTTTCGCATAGAAGATGCAACTTTTACAAGCTTATGAGCTATTACAATGGCAAGAGGCATATAATTTTCACTCTCATTACTAGCGTAACCAAACATCATACCTTGATCACCTGCTCCTTGAGAATATTTATCCTTACGGTTAACTCCCATTGCAATATCAGGACTTTGAGTATTTAGTAAAACATCTACGCGACATGTATCTGCATTAATTCCTACCTCTTCACTTGTATAACCAATTCTTTTTAATACATTTCGGGCTATTTTTGCATAATCCGGATGCTCTTCGCTGGATATTTCACCCGTAATAATAATATGGTCTTTCATAGCAAAAGTTTCGCATGCTACTCTTGCCTTACTATCTAAGGAAAGAACAGCATCTAAAATCGCATCACTAATTTGGTCACAAACTTTGTCAGGATGTCCTTCACTTACTGATTCACTAGTAAATAAATGTAGGTCGTTCATAATATACTCCTTTAAAAAAATTACTTTGCGAAGAAAGTAATTATTTTTTATTACTTCCTTATCGCTCAGGTATAACCTGCTAGGGACAGCACTTACTCAACGAGAGTTGCTACTACATTAATTCCCCTATATGTAGTTCTTGATAAGGTATTTATACCTAATTAAATATAACCTTTTATAGTTGCTTGGTCAACAAAAAGGACGCTGATGCGTCCTCTTGTTAGCTATTTTTTACAATTGTTCCAAATGTTTCGCCGCTAATACCAGCAGCATTACTTTCATCAGTATCAATGTGCATTGCTAGTTTGAAAGTATCACTAACACGGATTAGAACATCACCAAAAACAATTTTCCTATCTTTTGTATTAACTAAGACTGACACGTTGTCATTATGTTTAACATTAAAACGTTTAGCATCTTCATTCGTCATATGAATATGTCGTTTCGCAACGATTAAACCTTCTTCAATTGTTAATTCCCCAGCTGGACCTACAAGTTTAACACCTGGGCTTCCTTTTATATCACCGCTAAGGCGAACTGGCACTTCTATTCCTAGAGTTCTAGCGTCCGTTAAACTAATTTCAACTTGAGTCTCTTTTCTAGTAGGACCTAAAATTGATACTCTTTCAATTGATCGTTTTGGTCCAACAATTGTAACTCTTTGACGTGATACATATTGACCAGGTTGACTAAGTGGTGCTCTTTCTTCTAATTTAGCACTTTTCCCAAAAAGGATTTCCAAATGTTCTTGTGTAACGTGAAGATGACGAGCAGATGTTTCAACTAATATTTTCTTTTCCATATTATCAAATTCCCTTCAATGTGTATTATAGCATTATCTAAGCCTTATTTGTGACAATATACTTATTTAATACAATTAAAAAAGGTCTTTTATTATAACGTCGCCCTGCGACATTATAAGTAGAAAAAACTATTTCATTGGTGTATAGTAAAAAGAGACATAATTATGGAAGATAAATTTGAA